>CACBIC010000004.1 GCA_902539235.1 uncultured Pelagibacteraceae bacterium
ACCGTCAGCTGCTGGAGCATCTTTTTTAGTTTCTTCTTTTTTATCTCCCTCAGCTTTTTTTCTATCTTTTTTTGGTATTGCCTTTTGAGGATTGTTTCCAGGTTTTGGCATTGGCATTAACTGCACCTCTCCTAGTAATCTAGAAACTCTCATCGTTGGCTGAGCTCCTTTGCTCATCCAATATTTTACTCTTTCTGCTTCCACTTTTATTCTTTCTTTTTTATCTTTCGGAAGTAATGGATTGTAAGAGCCAATTTTTTCAATAAATTTTCCATCTCTTGGGTATCTACTGTCAGCAATTACAATTTTATAAACGGGTCTTTTTCTTACACCGCCCATTGATAGTCTTATTCTTAACATTTTATTCCTTTCATTTTAGTTGATTAAGCATTTCATCTGGGATCATCCCTGATGGAATTTTTTTTCCTTGAGACATCTTTTTCATCATGTCTGACATCATTTTAAATTGTTTTAATAGTTTATTAATTTTTGAAACATCTACACCTGCTCCTCTAGAAATTCTTTTACGTCTTGATCCGCTAATAATTTTTGGGTTTTCTCTTTCATTTTTAGTCATCGATAAAATAATTGCTTCATTCTCTGCTAACATTTTTTCATCTATATTTGCTTGATCCATTTTTGATTTCATTTTATTCACCCCTGGCAGCATAGACATAACTCCTTCCATTCCACCCATTTTTTTCATTTGCCTTAACTGGGAAAGATATGAGTCCATTGTAAATATTCCTTTTTTTAATTCATCTTCTGTCTCTTTAATTTTTTCTTCACTTAAATCTTGTTGAGCTTTTTCTACTAGAGTTACTACATCGCCCATTCCCAAGATTCTGTTAGCTAATCGGTCAGGGTGAAAAAGTTCAAGATCGGTGATTTTTTCTCCAACACCAATATACTTAATTGGTTTACCAGTTACATGTTTCATACTTAATGCTGCACCGCCTCGAGCATCACCGTCAACTCGTGTAAGAATAATTCCAGAAAGATTAACAGCAGTATCAAATTCTTTTGCAACATTTACAGCAATTTGTCCTGTTAGTGAGTCGGCAACTAAAATTGTTTCAGCTGGTTTTGTAATATCTTTTATTTGCTTAATCTCAGACATCATAGGTAAATCTATCTGAGTTCTTCCTGCTGTATCAAATATTATAACATCTGAGCCATTAAGGTTAGCTGCATTTAGCGCTCTTTTAGTAATGTCTATCGGTTGTTGCTTTTCAACTATAGGCAAACATTGAATTCCATTTGCTTCGGCAAGTAGTTTAAGTTGTTCTTGAGCAGCTGGTCTATAAACGTCTAAACCTACTACCATTACTTTTTTTTTATAATTCTTCTCTATATTTTTTGCTAACTTTGCTGCAGACGTTGTTTTGCCTGAACCTTGTAATCCAACCAATAAGAGGGAAACTGGTGGAACAGCTTTAAAGCTTAGTTCTTCATTTTTAGAACCTAAAATATTTACTAACTCATCGTAAACAATTTTGACTATCATCTGGCCAGCAGATGTTGATTTTATAATTTCTTTACCAATTGCTTTTGGCTTAACATTGGCTATAAATTCTTTAGTGACAGGAAGAGCCACATCAGCCTCTAATAAAGCTAATCGTATCTCTTTTAAACCAGAGTCGACTTGTTCCTCAGTCAATGAGGGAGCGCTTTTTAATTTAGAAAAAATACTTTCTAATTTATTTGTTAAATTTTCAAACATTTTTATAACGTCCAACACCTATCGCACTAGTGGGCGAACCTTCGCTGACTAGTGTCGACACTCTTGTTTTCAAGAGCACCGCAAAAACATGTGTATTTGCGGAAAGTTTGTGGAAACTACAATTTGGGGTTTTAAAAGTCAATGAATAATTATACTAATCAATTATGGCAACGATTAACGCATATAAAATGGATGGATTGGGTAATGATTTCATTATTATCGATAGAAGATCAAATCCTATCAACTTAACCAAAGATAAAATTATTGATTTAGGAAAAAGAAGCAATATTGGTTTTGATCAAATAATTTTTATAGAAAAAGAGAAAGAGAATTCTTTTCCAATAACAATTTTTAATTCTGACGGGGGTGAAGTAAGTGCTTGCGGAAATGGTTCAAGATGTGTTGCATATCTTTTGAGTAAAAATTTAAATGTTAACCAAATTAAACTAAAAACAAGTAATCGTAGTCTTAATGCTAAAATTGTTGGAAATTTAATGGTAGAGCTTGAAATGGGAAAACCTTTATTTAATTTTGAAGATATTCCGTTATCAAAAAAAGTAAATCCTGCTGACGTTTCGCTAAATGTAAAAGGTGAAAAATTTACTGGTGGATTTTGTCTAAACGTAGGAAACCCCCACATAGTTTTTTTCGTAGATGATTGTTTTAAATACGATTTGAAAGAAATAGGACCTTTAATTGAAAATCATGAATTATTTCCCAAAAAAACAAATGTAACATTTGCTCAAATTTTAGATAAAAGAAATATTTTAGTCAATGTTTGGGAAAGAGGTGCTGGACTTACTAAAGCATGTGGAACAGCTGCTTGTGCAACGGCCGTTGCTGGAAAAAATAAAAAATTAGTGGAAAACAAGGTTGCTATTAAATTTAAAGAGGGAATCTTAAATATAGTCTTAAATGACAAAAATAATATATTTATGACTGGTCCAGTGTCAGAAATAAAGAATATAAAAGTAGAAATATAAAATGGGAATTTTTGATAAGTTTAAATCAGGACTTGGAAAAAGTTCATCGAATCTTACAGACGGCTTTAAAAATATTTTTTCAAAAAAAAAGATTGACACCAACATTCTTGAAGAATTTGAGGAATTAATTATTTCCTCTGATGCTGGCGTTGATGTAGCGAAAGAGCTTAGAAAAGATTTTGAAAGCTTAAAGGTTGATAAAAAATTAGACGATCACAAAGAAATTTTAAAAATCTTAGCTGATAAATTAGCGATAAATCTCCAAAAGTACGAAAAAGATTTAAGCCTAATGGGGAACGCAAAATCTGCTGTGATTGTAGTATCTGGTGTAAACGGTGTTGGAAAAACAACAAGTATCGGAAAACTAGGAAAGTATTTTAAAGACAATAATAGATCCGTTGTCTTTGGTGCTGCAGATACTTTTAGAGCAGCAGCTATAGATCAGCTTCAAGTTTGGGCTGCAAAAGTAAAAGTAGATATAATTAAGTCAGAAATAAATAGTGACCCGGCTTCTGTTGCTTTTAAAACTGCTGAATTTGCAAAAAAAAATGAAATTGATGTCGCTTTGATAGATACAGCAGGGAGACTGCAAAATAAAAAAAATCTAATGGAGGAATACAAAAAAATTATAAATGTCTTGAAAAAAATTGATGAGTCTTTTCCAAACGAAGTAATTCTAGTTCTTGATGCAACTACTGGTCAAAATGCACTTAGTCAAGTCGAAGAGTTTAGCAAAATACATAATCTTACAGGTCTTATAATTACAAAACTTGATAGCACTGCAAAAGGCGGAGTAGTTTTAGCTATTTGTAAAAAATATGATTTACCTATAGTTGCAATTGGAATGGGTGAAAAAGAAGATGACTTACAACCGTTCAATGCTGAATATTTTTCAAAAGCTCTTTTAGGTATTGAAACCTAAAAAATTTCTCAAAGCATTCATTAGTTGATCATTAAATTCCATCATATGATCGTCGTTATCTGAAAAGTAACTGAATTTTGGGTTATTCGCCTTCTCAAATAATTCTACACCCATTTTAAAAGGAACAACATCATCTTTCTTTCCATGCATAATCAAAATAGGAATATTTAAATTTTTAATCTTTTTTAAAGAGTCGTACCTATCTTTAATCAATAAATCGATAGGTAAATAAGGATAGTAAATTTTTGCTGCATCAGCGATTGAAGTAAAAGGTGACTCTAAAACAATGCCAGCAAAAGAATTGTCTTGACCTAACTCTGTAGCAACACCAGTGCCTAATGACTCCCCATATAAAATTATATTTTTATTTTCAATTCCAGCATTATTAAGCCAATCAACTGATTTTCTGGCATCATTATACAAATTTTTCTCTGATGGTTTGCCTAGATTGCCGCTAAACCCTCTCCATGAAATAATAAGAATATTTACATCTAATTTATATAACTCATTAAGCTTATGCACCCTATTTGTGAGATCGCCTGCGTTACCATGGAAATATAAAATTGTTTTATATTTTTTTAAGTCTTTTTCCAAAAACCATGATTTAAGTTTTATATCTTTATCAACCTCAATAAAAACTTCTTTATATTCAAATTGAATTTCATCTCCAGTGTAGTTATTTTCGCTTGGATGATAAAGTAATTTTCTTTGATACAAATAAGTAAAAACTACAATTACAATATAAGCTAATATAATTGATGATAAAGCTAAATAAAGATACTTCATACTTTTTTTCTAGCGAAATAAACTCCAGTAAAAACCAGTAAGCCACCTAAATAATGAAAACTTAGGAGAGGTTCTTCAAAAATTATTATTCCAAAGATAGATCCATAAACTGCGAATAAATATAAAGTAAACCCAGCAAAGGATGCGCCTACATATTTTTGTAACCGTGTATATAAGGAGAAAGCAATAATACTAGGTGAAATAGCAGCAAAAACAATCCAGAACAAAAATGTCTGATTATAATTTGTCTTAGCAAAATAAATATTTTCCAAAATAAAGAATGGGAAAAGCGACATAAATCCAAACATTGCGATTAAAGTAAATCGAGCCATTAAACTAAATTTTGATTTCCAATTTAATAAATAAATTGAGTAAAGAGCCCAACCTAAAGCTGCTCCCAAAACCCATAAGTCACCTATTGTAAAATTTAGGTTTATTAAAAAATCTAAATTACCCTTAGATATAATTGTAAAAACACCTGCGATACAAATAAATAAGCCTAATATTCTAAAAAAATTAATTTTTTCTTTAAAGAATAAAATTGATAAAAAAATTATTATTACTGGTGAAGATGTATAGATTATACCAATATTTGCCATTGTTGTTGTCATGCCTGCAAGATTTGGAAAAGCCCCACATATACCGCAACCCATTGAGCCTAAGAAAAAAAGCTTAAAAAACTCTTTATTAAAGTCTTTTTTATTTTTTAAGATTTCGTTAAAAAAAAATGGAAATAATATAATGAATACAGTAAACCATCGCCAAAATGCAAGAGAAATAGGAGGTACTGACTCAACGCCACCTCTTGCTACAATAGTGTTTGTAGCCATAAAAATTGGCTGGATTAACAAAAGTAAATAAGGAGCGTAAGGATTATTTTTTGTCAATGAAGGCTTCATAGAACATCATTACAATTACCAAACCCATTAAAATATAAACAGGAAGCACATCAAAAAATCCTATCATCATTGATCTAGTTAATGTTGTGGCTAAACCAATTAAAAAAAGGGTACAGAGACCAACGCCAATTATTATTGTAATTTTATCCTTCATCTCTACAATTTTTCTCAAGCCAGTTAGCTGTACCTAAAAATCTTAAATCATCAAGTTTATCACCAACTAACTGAACACCTAATGGTAAGTCATTTTCACCTGTAAGTAAAGGTAATGAAATTGTGGGCAAACCAAGATAAGTCCAGATTTTTTGGAAGTCCGCACTTCCAGTAGATTTTAATCCTTTGTCAGCAACTCCGCTTGATGATGGAGTAATAATTCCGTGGTAATCTTCAAAAACTTCTTTATAGGACTCATAACTTTGTTTCATAAAATCTGAGGCATCACCATATTCTTTTGCTGAATATTTTAATCCTCTAGAGATAGCTTCTCTCATTTCTTTTGAAAGTTTAGTTTTATCTTTTTTATAATAAACTTGAAAATTATTTGCCATATCAACTTCATGAATGATTTGATGATACTTTGGTATATCGTCAAAGTATGACGGTGTATCAAAAACCTCTATGTTTTTTTTGAAGTTTTTAATTAAAAATTCAAAAGCTTGTTGTGATTTTTTATTTATATTTTTCCAATTTTTCGTTTTATAAAAAATAAACTTTGGATCAAAAACTGGTCCTTTTTCACATTCATGAATCATGTTGTCAGCAGCGAAATAAATTGTTGAGGGGTCATGTAAATCTTTTCTAATTAGTGATTTAGCTAATAATGCAACATCTTTAACACTTTTACCAAATACGCCCATTGTATCTAGTTTATCCGAAACTTTTAAAACACCGTTTCTAGATATTAGTCCATAAGAGGGTTTATATCCAACTACACCACAATATGATGCTGGCCTGATTACTGATCCTCCAGTTTGAGAACCCACAGATAAAGGTGCCATATGAGCTGCAACTGCTGCTGCAGATCCACTTGATGATCCCCCTGGTGTTCTTGAATAATCATGAGGATTTTTTGTTTTAGATGGATGTATATATGCAAGTTCACAAGTAACAGTTTTACCCATGATAATTGCCCCTGAATTTTTTAATAAGTTTACAATTTCCGAGTCTTGTGAATTGGACATTTTTTTTCTAAATACTGTCCCACATTCTGTTGGCATATCATACGTACCTATAATATCCTTAATTGCAACTGGCATTCCGTGCAATGCTCCTAGAGGTTTTCCAGATTTTCTATAAGTGTCAGCTTCTTCAGCTTTTTCTAATAAAAGTTTTTTGTCTAAAAATTGCCAAGCCTGAACGTCTTTTTCAAATTTTTTAATTCTATCTAAATAAGCTTTGCAAAGATCTAAAGAAGAAATTTCACCAGAATGAAGTTTTTGCGATAAATCGTAAGCACTTAAAGTTGTGACGTCTATCATTTAAATTGTTAATTAGCGAATAATGTATCTGGCAACCAAAGAGCTATTCCTGGAAATAGATACATTAAAAACATGGCAAATATAACAATACCTAGGAAGGGCATAATGCCTCTAAATATTTCCATTAACTCAACATTTTTAGATTGGACACCTTTTAAATAGTATGCGGACATTGCCATCGGCGGTGTTAAAAATGAAGTTTGTAAATTCAAAGCGATAAGCATTGCGAAAAAATAGGGATTTACCTCAAAGAAAGCTACTAAAGGTAAAAATATTGGAACAAATATAATTAAAATTTCCGTCCACTCTAGTGGCCAACCTAATAAGAAAATAATTATTTGTGTGATTACTAAGAATTGCCATGGTTGTAAATTCATTGATTTAAAGAAATGCTCAAAAACTTCATGGCCACCTAAGTAAGAAAAAACAGATGCGAAAGTCCAAGAGCCAATGAATAACCACATTATCATTGCAGTTGTCTTTGCTGTTAGAAACACAGACTCTTTAAAATTTTTCCATTTTAAAGTCTTGTAAAAATAAGAAAGCACTAATGCACCAAAGGCTCCTACTGCTGCAGCCTCTGCAGGTGTAGCAAGTCCTCCTAAAATAGTTCCTAATACTAATATTATTAATGAGAAAAGTGGTAAGAACGAAACCATAACCTCTTTTAAAATTTCAGATCTTGGCGGAATATCCTCTTTTGGAGGTTTAGGCGCTATTGATGGATTAAAATAAGCAAGTGTAACTGCGTACATTATATAAAGACCAGCTAATAATAATCCTGGGAAAATTGCTGCTGCGAACAATCTTAGAGGTGAAAGCTGAGCAATAACTGAGTAAACAATTAACATGATACTTGGAGGGATCAAAATTCCTAAACATCCGCCAGAACAAATTACTCCTGAAGCAAATTTTTTATCATATCCTGCCCTTATCATTGCAGGCCATGCAAGTAATCCCATTAGTGTAACAACAGCACCAATAATTCCTGTCGCTGTTGAAAATAAAGCGCAAGTTACAAGCGCGGCAACAGCCATAGAGGCTGGTAATCTATGAGATGCTAGTCTGATCGCAAAAAACAATCTAGAAACTATTCCGGCTCTCTCAACTAAGTAACCCATAAATAAAAAGAGTGGGACGGCGGTTAAAACAGTATTATCCATCACTGTATAGGTGTTCTGGACAAATAATTGGAAAATCCTATTATCAAAAAGATGTTCCATTCTAGTGGGATCAAAATAAGCGTAGTAACCAAAACCAACTCCCATTGCCATTAATGTAAATGCAATTGGAAAACCAAGTAGAACTGCAAATAGAAATATGCTCATCATTAGAATTGCGATTTCAGGATTGGTTAAACTAAATAACATCTTTTTGATCCTCTTCTTGTGAAGTTCTCATTAACATTTTTTCTGTTTCCTCTGCCACAACCATTCTTGCAGGCCAGTGACCGGTTTGAATACAAATAATTGCTCTACAAACTTCGCTAATACCTTGAATAATTAATAAAATTCCAGCAGCTGGTATCAAAGATTTAGCCATATAAATTTGGATTTGTGCTGGACTGTTCCAGCTTGTTTCTTTTATCTTCCATGCAAGCGAAGCATATTCATAACCGTAAAACGCAAGCGCGAGTACACCTGGGAAGAAAAATATAAAATATAAAACTAAATCGATATAACCTTGTGTTCTTGGTTTAAAAAGTCTGTAAATTACGTCACCTCTAACGTGAGCTTCTGTAGATAAAGTGTATGCGCCTGCCATCATAAAAATTGCGCCATACATTTGTAAACTAAAATCGAAATTCCACAAAGTAGGAGCATTGAAAGCATATGCCATAACGACTTCATAACAGGTTCCTCCCATTAAGATTACGATGCACCAAGAAAATGCCTTTCCTACGGAAGTACTTAAAGTATCTGCAAAATGAATAAATCCTCTCATGGAATTTTAAACTATTCTAATTTTTTTGTAATTTCCATAAAAAAAGGGGGCGCAAATACGCCCCCTTTTATGTTTAAAATATAATTAAATTTTAACTTTTGCTATTGAACCGAACTCATTCTCGTAAGCCAACTTGTAATTAGGTTGGTTCATGAGTAAGTATTTCATAACTCTCTTCGCATAAGCCTTTTGTGAGTCTACAATCTTTTTAAAGAATGGATCTTTCTTATTGAAATCACCGATTACTTTATCCCAACCTTTTAATTGTTGAGCTAAGATCGCATCTGACGTTTGATACACGTTTACTTTATGCTGGTTCATCAATTTAGATAAGTCAGCTGAGTATCTTACTAATGCTTTAAAGTAGTTATCACTGTTCGCAGCATAAGCAGCATTTTTTAGGATAGCCTGATGTTTAGGCGATAATCCATTAAATGTCTTCTTATTTACTGGGATTTCAAACATCTCTTGTGATTGGTGGAAGCTTCCTAAGTGATAATGCTTAGAAACGTCTTGCATACCAAACTGAGAGTCAGATGTTGGGTTGTTAAACTCAGCAGCTTCAATCAAACCTGTTTTCATTGCGGGCTGAATTTCACCACCTGGTAATTGTCTTACAACCATTCCCATTGCTGTTAATACGTTAGTAGCTAATCCTACTGTTCTGTACTTCATACCTTTTACATCAGATACTTTTGTTACGTTCTTTTTGAACCATCCAAAAGGCTGTGCAGGCATTGGCATATGGAAGAAACCAATATAATCGAAACCAACTTTTGCAAGTGTTTCATCATAAAGTTTTCTACCTCCACCATACTCTATCCATCCCATAATTTCTTGAGATGACATTCCGTATGACGGACCAGTACCGAATAGAGAAGCTGCTGGATTTTTTCCATACCAATAAGCTGTTACCCAGTGTCCCATATCAAGCACACCTGAACTTACCGCTTGTCCAATTTCCGAAGTCTTAACTACAGCTCCAACTGGCTGAAGATCAATCTTTAATTCACCTCCAGACATGTCGCCTACCATTTTTGCGTAGTCGCCAGCCATTTCAAAGAAAATGTTAGCGCCTGACGGCCAAGCCGCTTGCATCTTTAAAGTTTGCGGAGCACCAAATGCAATGTTAGGCATTGCAACTGTTGCTGCTGCTGCAGCACCCGTAGCTGCTGCTGCTTTAAAGAACTTACGTCTTGATGGAGTTTTTACTCCTTTTTTTATTTTTGACATATGTCCTCCGTTAGTTAATTAACGGAAAGATTTAAGCACAATCTCAAATCAGAGTCTCGATTTATTTTAAAATAATTTTAAAGTAAAATAATAGATTCAATCTATAGGTGTGCTAATTAACTTGATCTTGTGGTTTCTTTCCAGAGAAGAAGTCTTCTAAATTTTTCGTAGCTCTAAACGCCATGTCCCACCTAGTTCTTTTTGTTGCGCTTCCTAAATGTGGAAGTAAGAAAATATTTTTTAATTTTAAATACTCTGGATGAATTTTTGGCTCACCATTGTAAACATCTAAACCGTAAGCAAATACTTTTCCGCTTTTCAATGCTTCGATCATAGCATCATCGTCAACTATATCTCCTCTTGCTGCGTTACCTACAACAGTATTTTCTTCTAGATAGCTAAGCGTTTCTTTATTCACAAGTTTTGTTGTTTCTGGAGTTGCAGGACAATTAATTGATAAAAATTCACTTTGTTTAAAAAGGCTTTTTAAATCTTTATGATAAATTGCACCATCTTCCAATTCTGGTGAAAGTTTATATCTATTATGATAATGAATTTCCATATTAAAAGCCTTAGCTCTTTTAGCAACTGCCCTCCCTATTCTACCCATTCCTAATATTCCTAGTTTTTTATTAGACATTTGTTTTCCTAACAAGAAATCCCATGACCATTTCCAATTTTGGGTTTCCGCTGCTAGACGTCCCTCATAAGCTTTTCTAGAAGCACCTAGTAAAAGTAAAATCTGAATATCTGCTGTAGCATCTGTAAGTACGTCGGGTGTATTAGTTACAATAATTTCTTTTTCTTTTGCAGCTTTTATATCTATATTTCCAAAACCAACTGCGCCATTAGCAATAATTTTTATGGAACTCGAAAGTTTAGAGATGGTATCAGCGCTGATAGGATCAGATACAGAACTTAATATCCCGTCAAAATTTTTAGAGCCATCTATTATTTCTTGAGGTTTATAAATCTTATCATCTTTATTTAAAGTAACTTCAAATAATTCTTTAAGTTTTTCCTCATTTTCTTTGAGAAGTCTTCTTGTAACGAAAATCTTTTTTTTCATTTTAAAAATTATTTAGTTTATACGGCTTGGGTCCTCCGGTAAACCAATCAAGTAACTCTACGGTATGGATAATTGGTATTCGAGTACCGGCTGAAATTTGTGTCATACAACCAATATTACCTGTTGAAATAAAATCAGGTGAAATTTTTTCTATATTATTTACCTTATTCTTTAAAAGTGATTTTGCCATCTTTTGATGTAAAATATTGTAAGTACCCGCGGAGCCACAACACAAATGTCCTTCTGGGATATCTAGTACTTCGTTACCAGTTTTTGAAATTAAATCTTTTGGTTGATCGTGAACTTTTTGTCCATGTTGCATCGAACATGCTGAATGATACGCTATTCTATATTTTTTTTCTGAGTTTAAATTTATGTTTAATTTTAAATTTTCGTCGAGGTATTCGGTAATATCTCTAGTTAATTCTGAAATTTTTTTTGCTTTCTTTTTCAGATCTTTATCATTTTTAAAAATATGACCATAGTCTTTTAATGTTGTCCCGCATCCAGATGTATTACTTATTATCGCATCCAATCCATTTTTAAGATACTCTTCGTGCCAGCTCTCAATATTATTTTTAAATGACTCGTGCGCTAGTTTTTGTTTTCCCAAATGATGATTTAAAGAACCACAACAATTAATATCAGGCATTACTACGACTTCAACATTGTGTCTATTTAAAAGTCTTATAGTGGCCTCATTTATTTCAGGAGAAATAACTCTTTGCACACATCCAGTTAATAAAGCCACTCTTGAAACCTTCTTGCCTTTATTAACCTCGTAAACTTTTTGATCTTTTAATTTTTTTCCTGGGATTTTATCTGGCATTAAATTTAATGCGTTTCTAATAAATTTTGGAAATAAAAAACTAAATGGTTTAATTAGTTTAGATGATAAAGCCATTAACAAAAACATTTTTGGTCTCGGTAGTACAAAAGAAAGTATATTTCTAAATACTCTATCTAAAAAAGGCCTTTGGTAAGTTTCCTCAACATAATTCCTACCATGGTCAATTAAATGCATATAGTTCACTCCTGAAGGGCAAGTCGTCATACATGAGTAACAGGATAAACAGCTATCAATGTGTTTTGCTATTTCTTTTGTGGCTGGTTTTTTATTCTCTAACATATCTTTGATAAGATATATTCTTCCTCTTGGTCCTTCTAACTCCTCTCCATTTACTTGATAAGTAGGGCAAGTAGCATTACACATTCCGCAGTGAACGCATTTCCTTATAATTGTTTCACTCGTTTTATTATCTTTGTCTTGAAGTTGTTTATCTGTAAATGATGTTTGCATTTAAATTCCTGTGTACATTTTCCCTGGATTAAAAATTCTTTTAGGGTCAAAACTCCTTTTAATTTTTTCACTTATTTTATACTTAATTGGATCTATTGTAAAAATATCAGCAGAAGCTTTTAGATCCTCTTCAACTTTAATTAAAGTAATATATCCTTGATGTTTTTTTACCGTATCCTTGATTTCACTAAGAATTTTTGTGTTTAATTGATCAAATGAGGCCCAGATTAGACCACCTCCCCAATCAATAAAATATTTAATCTCAAAATTTTTAAGTTTTTGGATAACCTGTAAGGTTTCGCTCATTGGCAAAACTATTCTTAATAAATTACTTTTTAAACTTTTAAAAACCTCTAAATTTTTTGTCCTACTCCAAAAAATATTACTTTGCTCACTATCTAAAATAGAAAGCTCTTGATCCAAAAGACCTAATTCTTTAGATAATCTGTTTGCTCTTTGATGCACAGAATTTGTTGGACCTTCAATTCTTATAGCAGTTAAGCCCCCATCGTGTGTAAGATCATTCAGAACAAAATCTTTTCCAAAATAGTCTGGATAAAAAACTCCACCGGATGGATCTGTAGAAGATGACAATGCTTTTCCAAGAAAGTCTAGTGCTTTTTTAAGATGAGGATTCTTTATAATTAAAGTTTTACTTGTTTCTGGTTTTGGTAAAACTTTTATTGAAAGCTCAGTTAATATCGTGAGTGTTCCAAAAGATCCTGATACTAATTTACTTAAATCATAACCGGTAACATTCTTAACTACTGTTCCCCCTGATTTAATAGTTTCACCTTTTCCGTTAATCCCTTGAAATCCAAGTATGTGATCTCGAACACTTCCAACTTTAAATCTTCGTGATCCGGCAAAATTACATGAAACGACTCCACCAATCGAACCGCTGTTACTTTGCCCAGAAAATAAGTAACCAAAATCATTCGGTTCAAAAGCTAATTGCTGATTATTTTTGTCTAGCTCCCCTATTATTTCTTTCAAAGGTGTACCAGCTTTAACTTTGATATAGAGCTCTTCAGGTTTGTAATCAATTATACCTTTGTAATCAGAGAGATCTAAAGTTTTTTCAGATTGAAAATTTCTTCCAATTTTATTTTTTGATTTTAATCCATTGATTTCTAGAGGTATATTTTTCCTATAACAAGTTTTAACTATCTCAACTATTTCCTCTCTTGAAGTAGGTTTAAAAATATTTTGATTAAAATCTAGGGATGTCTGGGAATTTTGTTTTTCCTCCATGGACATGAACTCTCCCTTCCTCAGCACATTTTCTAAGTATTGGATAAACTTTGCCTGGATTTAATAATGAGTTTGGATCTAAAGCAACTTTAATTGTTAATTGTTGTTGTATATCTTTATCATTGAATGCTTCACACATTAATTCTCTTTTCTCTATACCAACTCCGTGTTCACCAGTTAGAGCCCCGCCGACTTTTACACAATACTTTAAAATATCAGCTCCAAACTCCTCACATTTCCTTAAAGACTCTTTGTCATTTGCATCAAACATAATTAGAGGATGGAGGTTTCCATCTCCTGCATGAAATGCATTGGCAACTGGCAAATTATATTTTTTAGAAAGTCTTGAAATTTCGTTTAAAACCTCAGCAAGTTTTCCTCTAGGTATTGAACCATCCATACACATATAATCAGGCGCTAAAACTCCACAAGCCGGAAAAGCTGCTTTCCTACCGGCCCAAAATTTTAATCTCTCTTCATTTGTTTTACTGATTTTTAAACTTGATGAATTATTTTTTTCAGCAATTTCTTTTGTCTTTTGAATGTAAGCTTCAACTTCATGTTCTGTTCCATCAAATTCTACAATCATCATCGCCTCTGCATCAGTTGGGTAACCTGCTTTAGAATAATCATTAGTTGCTTTCGTCAGAGCTTTATCCATTATTTCCATCCCAGCCGGTATACATCCCTCTGCAATTATTTCAGCAACACAGTTTCCTGCATCTTCAATTGATGGAAACCCAACTAAAGCGGCTTTAACAACCTCAGGCGACTTTAAAATTTTTACAGTAACCTCTGTGATAACTCCAAGTAAACCCTCTGAACCTGTCATCAAGCCTAAGAAATCATATCCCTCCGCGTCCATAGCTTTACCACCAAATTTAGTGACAGTTCCATCCATTAAAACTACTTGAATACCCAAGAGATTATTTGTAGTTGCACCGTATTTAAGAGAATGAACTCCGCCAGAATTTTCAGCTACGTTTCCGCCTATGGAACATGCTATTTGACTTGATGGATCCGGAGCATAATAAAAACCTTTGTCTTGAACAGCATGAGTGATTGCTAGATTTGTTACACAAGGTTGCGTAACCACACATCTATTTTCATAATCAATCTCAATTATTTTATTAAATTTTCCCATTGCCATTAGAACACAATCTTCTAAAGGCATCGAACCACCAGATAAACCTGTACCTGCTCCTCTTGGGACTACTTTAACTTTGTTCTCATTACAATATTTTAAAATTTGACTAACTTCCTCAACTGTCTCAGGCATAACTACTAAAAGAGGCATTTGTCTATAAGCCGTCAAGCCGTCAGTTTCGAAAGGTCTTAGTTCATCAGGATTCGAAAGAACATTTTTAGAATTGATAATTCCACGAAGATCAGATGCAATTTTATCTTTTTTAGACATAATTGCGTTATCAACTTTTGGCATTTGTAAACTGCTCATAATCAATCCTACTTAAGCATTTTTGATATTTTATCTAGTGCTTTTTGAATGTTATCCCTTGATGCGGCGAAGCTAAAACGTACATAATCTACTGATGTTTTGCCAAATGCTGTTCCTGGAACAATTGCCACACCTGCTTCGTGCATACATTTCTTTGAAAATTCACTTCCACTCATACCTGTTCCCTTTACATTTGGAAAAGCGTAAAACGCTCCACCAGGCATACTGCATTCAACACCAGGTAAATCATTTAAACCTTTGTGAATTAATTTTCTTCTTTGATCAAACTTTTCCATCATATGATGTATAGAGTCGTCGGGTCCATCTAATGCTGCTATTCCAGCAAATTGTGAAGGCGCATTTACACAAGAAAAACTATTTATAGCTAATTTAGTTACATGAGGAATTAAATTTTCTGGCCACACGCTCCAGCCCATTCTCCAGCCAGTCATGGAGTAAGCTTTGCTCCATCCATCTAAAACTATCAACCTGTCTTGTAAATCTGGGTAATTGAAAAAAGTCGGCATCTCTTTTCCATCGAAAATTTGTCTGCTATAAATTTCATCACTAAGAATTGTAACGTGTGGATGTCTCTTTAAACCTTCAGCAAGAAAATCAATTGCAGGTTTTTCAACAAAACTTCCTGTTGGATTATTGGGATTAATCAGTATCACAAGACGAGTTTTGTCTGTTATCAAAGATAAAATTTTTTCAGGATCAAATTTTAAATCTTTTTCTTTTGTTAAATCATATGGAACTGCTTTGGCACCAGTATAATTAATCATAGACTCATAAATTGGAAAACCAGGTGTTGGATGAACTATTTCTGCACCAGGCTCGCCGATCATTTGAATGGCAAAGTACATTGTAGGTTTTCCACCAGGCATAATCATAATCCGCTCGGGACTAACTTCTTTTTTATATAAACTTTTTATTTTTCTTGAAACTGCTTGCCGGCATTCAGCAATCCCGTTAGCTAAAACATATCCATGATGTCCGTCATCAATAGCTTTTTTTGCTGCATCCATAATATGTTTAGGTGTCATAAAATCTGGCTGACCTAAACCTAAGTGAATCATTTCTTTGCCCTGAGCTTCAAGCTTCTTAGCTTCGGCTAAGACACTAAAAGCAGTTTCTGTTCCAAGTCTCTCTAAATTTTTTGCTAATTTCATATTCTAAACCTAGTATTTATTTACGCTTTTGAAAACCAGTTTTTTTGCATCACCTATATACAATTTTTGTTTTATTTAGCTCTTTTATGCTTTTACATCCCAATAAAATCATGTCTCTTCTGATCTCGTCCCTCATTCTCTTTAAAATTTGCTCAACTCCTTTTTGGCCACCAGCCCCTAATGCAAATAAAAAACCTTTTCCGAAACTACAAGCTGTTGCTCCTAAAGATAGTGCTTTCAGAACGTGAGTGCCTCTTCTTACCCCTCCATCTAAAATGATTTCTATTTTACCCCCAACTGCATCAGCTATTGCGGGCAACTGATCAAAAGGCGATCTAGACCCATCAAGTTGTCTTCCTCCATGATTTGAAAGCATTATTGCCGAAGCTCCAATTTCAACCGCTCTCTTTGCGTCTTCTACTGACATTACTCCTTTTAACGCAAAAGGTCCTCCCCATCTCTTTACAACATACTCAGCATCTTTCCAGCTCATTGCCGGATCGTATTGTTCGTTGATGTATTCCATTACCCCTTTTGCAATGCTTGAACCTTTTTTAGTCCAGTGAGAAACGTTTGCGAGTTGAAATTTTTCATGTGTTAAATAATTAAATGCCCATTTAGGATGCGATGCAAAACTCATCAAACTTTTTAAAGTAAGCTTTGGCGGCGTAGTAAATCCCCATCTATGGTCTCTCTCTCGATTACCTGCAACCACAGTATCGACAGTTAAACACATCGCTTTAAATCCAGAACTTTTACACCTATCAATTAGGTTGTCTGTTAGACCTTGGTCTTTATGAATGTAAAGCTGAAAAAGTTTTGGACCCCCTGAAATGTTAGCTACTTCCTCAATTGAAGAAGTTGCCATAGTGGACATGCTGTAAAATGTTCCGAATTTTTCAGCGGCTCTTGCAGAAGCTTTATCTCCATCATGATGATAAAGTCTTTGCATAGCTGTTGGTGATAAAAAAAGCGGCATATCAATTTTTTGACCAAAAACATTTGTTGAAAGGTCCGGTTCACCAACGCTTGTAAGAATATTAGGGACTAGATCACATTTTAAAAAAGACTCAGTATTTCTTCTAAGTGTTGTTTCATCGTCAGCACCGCCATCTATGTAATGAAATATTGGTCCTGGTAAATTTTTTTTTGCTAATTTTCTAAAATCATCAAAGTTATAACAATCGTTTAAATTCATTGTTATTAGAAGTTTTTAGAAAATGTAATTTGTTGATTATCTGTCCCAGGATTAGTATTACCCCAATCATTATTCGATAAATGGCTATAACTGTAACTTAGTTTCGAATTTTCAAAAATATCTAGGCCAACTTTAATTTCACTTTTGAACTCAAGAACGCTTCCTAAATCTTTGCCGTCTCCTTTTTCATAATACCCAGGTGAAAAACTAGGTAAGATTTTTAATGGTCCAATTCCGTATTGACCTTCTACACCAGTGTATAAATAAATAGAGCTGTTTCCAGTTATGAAAGCTCCAGAGATGGGTTTAAATTTTCCTAGAAAGGTATCTCTAAACAAATTAGGATTTTTATGTTCTATGCCAAACAATGTAGTTTGATCATCGCCTTCCTCATCTATGACATCAAAAGTTCCTGTATAAAAAGATAAGTCGGAACTACCTTCATCAGCGTGTGTTGATGAAACTAAAAATAGTAAAGAAAATAAAAATGCTAATAAACGAAATTTCATTAGGAAAAAATACAACTAAATATCTAAGATGTACAGTTTGGATTTTAAGTTTTTTTTGACTGTTTTCGTATTAAAAAAACAATAATTAGGCCTCCAAAGACCAATACTAAATAAGGAAGACTCCACAGTAAAAAATTACCAGCGTTTAGCTTAGGATTATATAAGATCCAGTCTCCATATTTTTCTGAGAGAAAATCATAAATTTCATCTTCTGATTTGCCATTCTTAATCAAGTCTTTAACAACCATTTTAAGCGTTATAGCAAAATCAGAATTTGAGTCAGCTATTGATTGACCTTGGCAAACTAAACATCTTAGATTTTTATGTATTTTACTTTCATCAATTGGCTCATTTGAACCAAGATTTAAATTAAAGCTTATAAAAAAAATGGTCAGAAAAATTTTTATCTTCATAAATTATTTATTATTTCTTTTATATTATTTAGGTCTTGTTTTGTAAGAGGTCCGACAAATTTTTTTATTATCGTTAATTTATTATCTATTAAAATGCTTTCAGGGATACCATATATTCCAAAATTGACTGACTGTTTCCCATTGCTGTCTCTGGTTAAAAAATCATAAGGATCACCCAAATCTTGTAAAAATTTTAAAGCATTAATTTTTTTATCTTTAAAATTTACTCCTAATATTTTTATATTATTTTCTTTTGATAATTCCATTAACTGTGGATGTTCTATTCTACATGGAGCACACCAAGATGCCCAAAAGTTGATTAAAGTAAAACTATTCTTTTTAAAATCATCGTTTGTAAAAATACTATCATCTTCAAAACTTACTAATTCTATTTCACCTAATTTATTTCCAACTAAAGATTCTGTATTATAATTTAAACTTTTGTTTAACGATAAAAAAAATATTCCAAGAATAAAAATTAGAAGAAATATTATTGTAATTTTAATTATTTTTTGCATTTCTTATGAAGCTTAAAAATCCACCAAATGATAGCATGACAACTGAAATCCAGATCCAAATCATAAGTGGTTTTTCTTGAAATTTGATATTGTAATATTCTGAACGATCTATGTTGCTCATTGTTAAGTAATAATCTCTAAAAAAATTTGTTTTAATTGAAGCTTCGTAAGTTAAAGTTTGAGGATTATCATAAATTCTAATCTCTGGATTTAAGGTCCTTTTTTTGTTTGTAGATAAGTCACTTATTTGAATTTTGCCTATAACAGCTTTATAATTGTCATACTGTTGTAATTTTAAATCTTTAAGTTCAAAATTAAAATTGTCAATTTTTTTTGTTTCACCTAATTTTAAATTAAAATCTTTTTCGATTGAAAAATTATGATTTAAACCTATAAAAAAAATCAAAAAACCAAAGGAAAAATGGGAAATGATTCTCGCAAAATTAATCTTTGGTTTTTTAAATGCATCCGAGATAGTTGAAATAATCAAAAATACTGATGATATAATGATTAAATTTGAAATTAGACTATAACTTTTAAAAAAATAAGTAATAATAAAATTTACAGCTATTGCCCCAACAATTATTTTTAATAAATCTTTGAAATTTAAAAATTCATTTTTTATCCATCTTACTTTTGGGCCGATAGCCATAAAAAATAAAAAGATAATTACAACAGGTATTATCACCGAATTATAAAAAGGAGGACCGACTGAAATTTTATTGTTTGAAATTGCGTCAGTAATAATTGGATATAAAGTACCTAATAAAACAGTAATTAAGTAAAACATCATAAACCAGTTATTTATCAAGATAAATGTTTCTTTGCTATTGGAGTTGATTTGATCATTTGTTGGTTTGTATTTAGTAAACAAAATATAAACCGATGCAAATATCATTAAGCTTAAAAATGATAAAATATAAATTCCTCTAGAGGGATCATTGGCAAATGTATGAACAGAATTAAGTATTCCGGATCTCACTAAGAAGGTTCCTGTTACACTTAAAGTAAATGTTAACAAACAAAGTATAATCGACCAAAAATAAAGTATATTTCTTTTTTCTAAAACTAATAATGAATGCAATAATGCAGTCATAGCAAACCAGGGAAGTAAAGATGCATTTTCAACAGGATCCCAAAACCAAAATCCACCCCAACCTAACTCGTAATAAGCCCAAATAGATCCAACTAGTATTCCAAGTGTTTGAAAAGACCAAGAAATGATTACCCAACTTTTAATTGATTGTGCAAAAAATTTACCAGAATAATTTGTAATTACAGAAGCCATAGCTGCAGAAAAATATATAGAAGATCCAACAAAACCAACATAAAGTAATGGAGGGTGAATAGCTAAAGCTGGATCTTGTAAAATAGGATTTAATCCAAGCCCTTCTTTGGGAATAGGGCTTATAGAGCTAAAAGGATTTGAATTAAATAAAATAAAAAATAAAAAACCTAAAATTAAAATATTTTGAATTATTAAAGTATTTATTCTGTAATTTTTTGGATGATTTTTATTTGTAATAAGAAATAAAAATGAAAAAATTGTCAAAATAATTACCCAAAGCAATAAACTACCCTCATGATTTCCCCAAGTGCCAGAAATTTTATAGAAAATTGGTTTTAGTGTATGCGAGTTTTGGTAAACATTTATTAAAGAAAAATCAGATACCATAAAAGCTCCAACTAATGTGAAAAAACAAATTAAAATAGTTGTGCTTTGCAGCAAACTAATTTTATAAATACTTTTGAATATCACATCGTTGGTTTTTTTTAGACAAGCAAACGATTGGTAGATAATAAAAGATGTAAATAAAATACTTAAAATTAATAAAAAATTTCCTGTATTACTCAGCATTTTCTCTCATTATATTTTTTAACTCTGGGGGCATATAATTTTCGTCATGTTTAGCAAGAATTCTATCCGCAATAAAAAATTTTTTATCTTGTAATTTCCCCTCTGCTACAACTCCTTTTCCTTCAGCAAACAAGTTTGGTATTGTACCTTTAAAACTTACTTCTACTTCATTTTTAAAATCAGTAATTATAAATCTAATTTCCTGATCCTTAATATTGAGAGTATTTTTTTTTACCATTCCACCAACTCTCATTTTTTTATTATAATTAATATCTTGGCTAATTTTTATATCTGTAGGTGAATTAAAGTATAATATATTTTTGTTAAGAGCATTTAAAATCAAAAAAACTCCAATTACAGATAATAATAAAAATATTGATAAAAGAGAGGCTCTTTTTTTTACTTTTTTAGGAAGCATTAAATGCTTTAGATAGTTTTATTATAAGAAGATAAGATTTTTGATGCAATTTTGGAATTTTCGAGAACTATTTTTTTCTGCTCAACTGAAAGTTCGCTAATTTCTTTAGCGAATTCCTCTTCATACTTTTTTAAAGTTTTACGAGTTTTATAATAAAAAATCCCACAAACTAAAAAAGTTAAAATAAAAGATGACCACACAAAAATTCCGTAACCGTTCATTAAAATTAAATCATTAATCATAATCTTTTTAAGTTTTTTTTCTTGATTCTAATGATTTCTGTCTTGTATTTCATCAGAAAAATTAACGCACAATACATTATTAATACAAAAAACATAAGTAATAGTGGCATTAACATTGAAGAATGTATGCTGCTTGATCCTGTTATTTTTATGCTTGCAGGTTGATGAAGAGTACTCCACCATTCAACAGAGTATTTTATGATTGGTATATTAATTAAACCAAATGCAGCAACAATACTTGAAATTTTATTAGCTCTGTCTTCATCTGATACTAATTTATGGATAAAAATAAAAGCTAGATAGAAAAGTGCCAATATAAGCATAGAAGAAATTCTTGCATCCCAAGCCCAAAAAGTTCCCCAAGTAGGCCTTCCCCAAATAGATCCAGTAACTATTGCAATACAAGTAAACATCAAACCAATAGGTGCAATACTTTTAGTAATTAATGTGAGGTGTTTAATTTTAAAAATAAAATTAAAAATTGATAAAAGCGCTATACATGAAAAAGAAGCTAAACTTATCCAAGCGGCGGGTACATGTACATACATGATTCTAACACTGTCTCCTTGCAAATAATCTGGTGGCGAAAAAACTAGCGCAAATGACAAACCGGCTATTAGTAATGCGAAAAAGATAGAATTAATAAAATTCGTTAATTTTTCTATCCAAGTAAAAATGTTGCTATTGTAAAAAAAATTAAACATCTGCCTTAACTACTATAATATTTTTTTTTTGTGAAGTTCTATTATAAGCCCAACTGAGAATGGGAGGGAGTAATATAAGAAGTTTATTCCCAATTGGGCTAAAACATCAAAAATATAGCTGATCTCTATGTCACAGATTTGAATAAATGGTGTTTTATTTTAGGCGATAGCTAATTAATTTGAAATTTTGAAGTAACTTGAGCCTTTTTTTCCCGAAAAAATTTCTTCTATTAGTGGATGTTTAACAGGTTCTTTGGATTTATCTAATAATAAATTCTGCTCAGAAACATAAGCCTCGTATGTAACGTCATTACTTTCAGCTAGTAGATGATAAAAGGGTTGGTCTTTTCTTGGTCGAACTTCTTTAGGAATTGATTGGTACCATTCCTCTGAATTATTAAATTCAAAGTCCACATCGTATATAACGCCTCTAAAATCAAAATGGCGATGCTTAACAACTTCACCGATTGAAAATTTTGCATTATTACTTGTTGCCATACCTCATAGTTAGTAATTTTTTTATTAAAATCAATATCTAATTTGTTTAAAATAAATAATATGTTACCCTTTATATATTGTGAATAAGTCATTTTTGAAATTTATTACTGACTTTGGACCTTTATTAATTTTTTTCACAATGTACTACAAAAGTGGGAATAATCTTATAGTAGCTATACCTCCATTAATCATAGCAACGGTTATAGCGGTTGCTATAGTGTATTTTATTGAAAAAAAAATTCCCTATGTTCCTTTAATAGGTGGTGTGGTCATAACACTTTTTGGGGGTCTTACTTTGTATTTTAATAATCCAATATTTATTTACATGAAACCAACAATAGTGAATGTAATCTTTGCTGGCATATTAATAATAAGTAAATTATTTTTTCAAAAAAACTTTCTTAAATTATTTTTACAAGCTGCATTCCAATTAAATGAGATTGGTTGGGATAAATTAAATTTTAGATGGGCTTATTTTTTTTTATTTTTAGCTGTTTTGAATGAGATAGTTTGGAGAACACAACCGGAAACAACTTGGGTAAATTTTAAAGTGTGGGGGATTTTACCAATTACTTTTATATTCACAGTTTTTCAAGTGCCATTAATTAATAAGTATAAAATATGAAAAAAATTAGATTAATTATTAATAACGATATTAAAAAAAGTGAAAAAGAGAGATTTTTTATCAAGAAAGAGCTTCAATGTATTTTAAATCTTTATGCGAAAATGGTTTCAAATGGATCATGGAAAGATTATTCTTTTTCAACTGGAACAAAAGAAGTTTCATTTGATGTCTATCAAAGAGCATCTGATAAACCCGTGTTAAGAATTACAAAAAACTTAAAGCCAAATTATTTTAATGAAAAATATTTAATTAAAGATAAAGACGGGAAAGTGATTAAAAAGTCAGAAAATTTAAATCTTCTAATAAATAAAACTAGCTGGAATAAATTAAAAATTATAAAATAATTATCTTCTTTGACCGAAAAGTCTCAGAAGCATGATGAAAAGATTTATGAAATCAAGGTAAAGTGTTAAAGCGCCCATAACAGCTTTCTTGCCCATCAGCTCACCGCTATCGCTTACCAAATACATATTTTTGATTTTTTGTGTATCATAAGCTGTTAAACCTACAAACACTAGAACACCTATAATTGAAATAACAAAATACATCATTGAAGACTTCATAAAAATATTTACTAATGATGCAATTATTATTCCGAATAAGCCCATCATTAAAAATGAACCTAGTTTAGTTAAATCTTTTTTAGTTGTATAACCGTAAATACTCATTGCTCCAAAAGTACCTGCAGTTATAAAGAAAACTCTTGTTATACTTGCACCTGTGTAAATTAAAAAAATAGATGAAAGCGAGGCGCCCATTAAAGCTGCGAAAACCCAAAAAGTTGTTTGTGCTTTAGCTGCTGACATTTTAGCTATTCCAAAACTCATATAAAAAACTACAGCTAGAGGAGCTAGCATTATCACCCATTTTAAACCTGAAGCATAAATTGTATTACCAAAATTAGTTAATCCAATTATTTGGCCTTCAGCTGAAGTAACTACTGCCATTTTAAAAAACATCAATGCAACGAAGCCAGTTAGTAATACACCGGAAGCCATGTAATTGTAGACCTTAAGCATATATGATCTGAGGCCCTGATCTATAATAGCTTCAGATGCTGAAGAACGAACTGTTGATTTTTGTTTATTAATTTCCATACCTAAATATATAAGTTTTTTTAAGTACTTTTCAATAGGCAAAAATTGACCTAAAAAACTGTTATAATTATTACAATTTTATGAAATTCAAAAAATTAGGCACAACAGATTTAGATGTAAGTTTAATTTGTCTTGGAACGATGACATGGGGCACACAAAATACTGAGAAAGATGCTTTTGAACAAATGGATTACTCCTTAAGTGAAGGAGTTAACTTTTTTGATACAGCAGAGCTTTACTCGGTGCCGCCTAACTCGGACTCTTATGGCAAAACCGAAGTTATGATTGGAAATTGGTTTGAAAAAAGAAAAAACAGAGAAAAAATAATTTTAGCTTCAAAAGTTGCAGGTCCAGGATGTAATTGGATTAGAGGTGGGGGAAATAATTTTGATGAAAAAACAATTGGAAAAGCAATCGATGGGAGTTTAAAAAGATTAAAAACAGATTATATAGATTTATACCAATTACATTGGCCCGAAAGATCAACCAATTACTTTGGAACAAGAGAATATACAGTCGATAGTGATGAGGGTACATGGAATAGCTTTGAAAGTGTTCTTGAAGCATTGGGTAAATTTATAAAGAGCGGTAAAATCAGATATATTGGTATGTCTAATGAAACACCTTATGGTCTTTCAAAATACATTGAATTATCTAAAAGTAAAAAATTACCTAGGATGATGTCAGTACAAAACCCTTACAATTTAGTTAATAGAACTTATGAAATCGGAATGTCTGAAATTTCAATAAGAGAAAGATGTGGACTTCTAGTTTATTACCCTCTTGCTACAGGTGCGCTATCTGGAAAATATAGAAATGGTCAAATGCCAAAAAATTCTAGGCAAGCTTTGTTCAAAGGTTGGGAAAGACATCTTAATCCTTTAGCTATGAAAGCGTACGAGGAATATTATAAATTAGCTAAAGAAAATGACATGACAATGGCTCAGTTAGCACAGGCTTTTGTAAACACCAGACCTTTTGTTACGAGTAATATAATCGGGGCAACAACAATGGAGCAATTAAAGGAAAATATAGATAGTGTAAATATTGAACTGTCTGATGAAATTTTAAATAAGATTGATGTTATCCATAATAATAACCCAAATCCATCTCCTTAATACAAAGCATTGAAATAGATAATTTTTAGTATAAAAATAAAATATGTCAGTTAAAAAAATTTTTATAATACTAATCCTATGTTTATTTTCTGTTAACACTTTTGCTGTTACGCCAAGATCAACTGGAAAATATAAAAACTGGGAAAGCTTTATAGCAGAAACTGATAAGGGGAAAATTTGCTTTGCTCAAACTGTTCCGACGAAAAGAGCACCAGCTGCCGTAAAAAGAAATAAATCAAAGTTATTTGTAACTTTCAGGCCTTCTGAAGAAATCAAAGATGAAGTGAGTTTAACAAGTGGCCATGATTATAAAACATCAAGTGTAACTGCTAGCTCTGGGAAAAGAAGATATTCTTTTTTTTCACAAAAAGATTTTGCTTGGTTGTTAGATGATCAGGAAGAGAAAAAATTCATTCAATTAATGAAAAGAGCAACTGATATAATTGTAAAAGCAAGAACCACAAAAGGAGCTGAGACCACTGATCACTATTCTATGATGGGATTCACAAAAGCATATAACACGGCAAAAAAAGCTTGCAGCTAAATGAAAAAAATTGTTTTAGCCTACTCAGGCGGTTTGGATACATCTATAATTTTAAGATGGTTACAAGAAAATTATAATGCTGAAGTAATTGCTTACACCTCTGATATTGGACAAGTTTTAGATAAAAAAAAAATTATTCAGAATGCTAAAAGACTAGGTGTTAAAAAAATAATTATTGAAAATCTTAAAGATATCTTTGTGAAAGATTATGTTTTTCCAATGATAAGAGCTCATGCAGTTTATGAGGGAGTGTATTTATTAGGCACATCTATTGCCAGGCCGTTAATTGCAAAAAGACAAGTTGAAATTGCAAAAAAATTTAAGGCTTTTGCAGTTTCGCACGGCGCAACTGGAAAAGGCAATGATCAAGTAAGATTTGAGCTTGGTTACTCATATTTTGGTAAAAATAAGATTAAAACGATAGCGCCTTGGAGAGAATGGAAATTACAATCAAGAGCAGATTTAATTAGATATGCAAAAAAAAACAATATACCAATTCCTAAAGATAAAAAAGGTGCTCCGCCATTTTCTGTAGACGACAATATTTTTCATACCTCAACAGAGGGAAAAGTTTTAGAGGACCCAAAAAATTCAGCTCCTGAATTTATTTATCAAAGAACAGTTTCACCACAAAAAGCTCCAAACAAACCTACAAAAGTAAAAATTACTTTTAAAAACAGTGATCCAATCGCAGTAAATGGAAAAAAATTAAGTCCTGAAAAGCTTTTAAGTAAATTAAATATTCTGGCTGGAAGAAATGGAATAGGTAGAGTTGATCTAGTTGAAAATAGATTTATTGGAATAAAATCCAGAGGTGTTTACGAAACTCCAGGTGGTACTGTGTTATATACTGCACATAGAGCTATAGAATCTGTAACTCTTGATAAAGAAACCGCTCATAATAAAGAGAGAATAATGCCAGAATATGCTGAGCTAGTATATAACGGCTATTGGTTTTCAAAAAAAAGACTTAAATTACAAAAATTAATTGATAAAAAAAGAAACAAAGTATCTGGTGATATTGTTTTAAGTTTATGCAAGGGGAACGTAACTATTTTATCAAGAAGGACAAAAAATAAAGCTTATTCAATGAAAAAAGTTTCTTTTGAGGAGAATAAAACCTTTAATAAAAGAAAAGTTGAAAATTTCATAAAATTTCACTCTAAACAGTTAAATAAAGCATAAATATTTGATAGATTATTAAATAATGAACAGTTCGATTCGAAATATTCAGTTAGTTGCTGTTATAGTTGTTCTTGTATCAACTATTATTGCTTTCTTTTTAGAAATGAAAGAAATGTACGATAACAAAGATATCACATTAGCAGATTTGCTTTTAATGTTCATTTATATCGAAGTAATTGGTTTAGTGAGATCTTATTGGGAAACTCAATCCGTTAGAATAACATATCCTTTAATCATAGCTATTACAGCGCTAGCTCGGTTCATAATATTACAAGATAAAGAGAGTGACCCTGCAAACTTGATTTATATTTCTTTAGCTATTTTAATAGTTGCGATTGCTACAGTTATTATAAGATTTAGAAATAGTAGGTACTTAAAAATTGAAAAGTCTAGGTCAAGCGAGCTTTAAAACACGTTAAAGTATTCTTTAATAAACATGCAATTGTCATCGGTCCTACTCCTCCAGGAACAGGAGTTATTGCTTTAACATTATCTTTTAATTCATCAAAATTAACATCTCCTACTATTTTTTCTCCTACTTTATTTATGCCAACATCTATAACAATCGCATTTTTTTTTACCCAATCTTTTTTGATTAAATTTGGAACTCCGACAGCTGCTACTAAAATATCTGCTTTAAGGCACTCATTTTGTAAATCATTTGTTTTTGAATGAACAATAGTTACGGTGCAATTTTCCTTTAATAATAATTGAGCCATCGGTTTACCGTTTAAATTAGATCTTCCTATTATAACAGCATGTTTGCCAGCTAAATTTGACTCTGTATTTTTAATCAATAAAAGACATCCTAAAGGGGTGCAAGGAACGATTGAGTCATAACCTGATGAAAGATTACCAACATTTATTGGATTAAAACCGTCTACGTCTTTAGATGGATTAATTGCATTAATAATTTTCTCCTTACTTATCTGGCTGGGCAAAGGAAGCTGAACTAAGATACCAGAAATTTTATCGTTTTTATTCAATTCTTCAATTTTTTCTAAAATATCTTTTTCACTCACGTTTTTTGGATATTTAATTATTTCAGAGTTAATGCCAACTTCTCTAGCACTTTTTTCTTTATTTTTTACGTATATTAAACTAGGCGCATAATCTCCAATCAAGATAACTGTAAGACTAGGTGTTTTACCGCTTTTTTTCTTTAAATCTGAAATTTCTTTTTTAATTTCATTTTTAATAATCTCTGCTTGTTTTTTTCCATCAATAATCATCTTAAAAATAATCCTGGCGCAAACATTTCAAAAACTAAATTCCTAAAAAACATCAATCCTAAGATCAGTATCACTGGAGAGATATCTATAGACCCTAAGTTGGGTAAAAATCTTCTGATAAAATTTAAAGGTGGAGCTGTAAGTTTGTAAGAGACATCTAAAACAGAATATACAAACCTATTACTTGTATTTAAAACATTGAAAGCAACCAGCCAACTAAATATTACGTGAATAATTAATATCCAAATGTAAAGGCTAACTATATTGTCGAATAGAATTAACATCGACTTCATTAATTTTTCTCCACATAAACTGATGTACTTGGAAAAGCAAAAGACGCATTATTTTTTTCTACTATATTTTTTATTTCAAGGGCTAAAAGATCTTTTACCTTCATCCACTCTAAGTATTTTGTGGTTTTAGTAAAACATATTAGTTTAATATCTATTGAACTTGCAGCAAATTGATCAATTTTAACTGATAGCATTGTATTTTCTGATTTTGAAAATAATTCGCTATTTTTTATATAATTTTCTATCTGTTGTTTGATATCAATTAATTGTTTGCTTGTTGTTCTATACTCTAAACCTATAATCCAATTAATCCTTCTATTGGTAATTAAAGAATTATTTATTACTGCTTTTTCTGCAAACTGAAAATTTGGGATTGTTGCAAGAGATTTGTCAAATCTTCTAACAACTGTAGATCTAAAACCTATTGACTCAACTGTGCCTTCAATAACATCTTCAACAAATATCCAATCTCCAACTTTAAATCTTTTCTCGACTAAAACTAATATACCTGAAATTAAATTTTTAAATAAATCTTGCGCTCCGAGTGCAACAGCAACACCAAATAATCCTAGTCCTGCTATAATTGGTCCAATTTTAATTCCCCAAAGTTCTAAAACAGCCGCTAGTCCAAGAATTATTATTAAGACCTTCAGAGCTTTGATAATCCAATTAACTAAATCCCTTGAGAGTAAATCACTGACTGATTTTACAACAGTTGAAAAGGGTCCAATAATTTGGTGAAAGGTCCAGAATATAAGAATTGTAATTAAAGAACGATTGATAGTTTCTAAAAAGTCTGCAGCTTGAGTTTCAATAGTTAGATAGCTAGTGGCTACAAAAAAACCTAATACAATCGGAAAAAACTTTGCTGGCCCTTCCATGGACTTTACAAGAGTATTATCAAAGTTATTTGACGTTTTTGATACGTAATTCTCCAATCTTTTAATTACGAATTTTGAAAATATTCCTCTTAAAAAAAGAAAAAATAAAAAAATTGTTAAAGCAATAATAATTTCGGAAATATTTACTCCTGAAATACCTTTATTCCAAACATCTAAAAATAATATCTTAAAATTTTGCAATACTTCCATCTAATTACCAATTTTTATAAGTTCATCTCCAGCTTCGAAGGTTTCTAAATTTTTCCATCCAGCTTCTTTGAAAACATTTATAACTTTTTCACTTATACACATAACTTTTGAGCCTGTCATCAGTCCATTGAGTGAGTACTTTTTTGCTAAATCAATAAAGCTTTCTGCACTCCTTTTTGAGTAAACAAAAATTATGTCAGGAGGATGATCGTTGATTAAATTATTAGTTTGTTCATTTAATTCTTTAATTTTTTCTGAATTATAATTGATAATTTTATCTATTTGAAAACCTTCCTTTTGTAGCTCTAAATCCAAGTCGGAGGTAATATTATCTCCACATATATACGCCAAGACTTTTTTTTTATCTAAGTCGCCTGAATTAACAATAATATTTTTTAAGGCATTTATCGTTCCTCCAGCTGAAATAGTATTATTATAACCTTGTTGTCTTACAATCTTTTCTGTAATTGCTCCAACGCAGAAACAAAGTTTATTTCTATCTGGTTTTAATAGTTTTAGACTCCTTATTGCATTAGCACTTGTAAATATAAATGCATTGTATTTTTCGGAGTCAATAGGATCAAGTTCTGCTTTAGATATCTTTAAAGTAGGCACATGAATAATTTTATGACCTAAAGAAAGTAATTTACCCATTAAATCTTCAGAATCAATTAAGGGTCTTGTTATTATAATATTCATTTTTTTTTAAATTTTTCTCCGGCTAGATTTAATAATTTTTCACCAACACTTTTTCCTATAAAAGAAGCGTCAACCTCTCTGCCTGTGAGCTCATATTCAAAACTCTCTTGACCGCTATCTGAAAAAAGCTGAGCTTTAAGTTTTAAATTATGGTTTTCAATTTTAGCTAACCCACCTATCGCAGTATCGCAATCACCGCCAATGGTTTGAAGCATATTCCTTTCTGCTTTTGCGCAAAGACTTGTTTCTACATCATTAATTTTTTTTAAAAATTTTTCAATTTTGTCACCTTTCCTGCACTGAACCGCGATTATTCCTTGACCTACAGCAGGCAAAATTTCTTCAATGTCAAAAGCGAATCCAATTTCATCATTTAAATTTAATGTTTTCACACCTGCTGCTGCTAGAATAACTCCATCAAGATTGTTTTCATTAATTTTATTTATTCTTGTATCTATATTTCCGCGTATATTTATTATTTTAATTTTATTATTTATTTTTTTTAATTGAAGCTCTCTTCTCCTTGAGCTAGAGCCAATTTTGACTCCATCTTTTAAATCTGTAACACTTTTAATTTTTTTACTAATGATGACGTCCCTAGTATCATTTCTCTTTACATATGCACCAATTAAAAGCTTGTTGTTCTCAATTGACTCCATATCTTTGAGTGAATGGACTGCAATGTCTATTTCATTGGCCAGCAAACTTTCCTCGATTTCTTTACAAAATAAATTTTTTCCACCTATCTCAGCAATTTTATCATTTTGATTTCTATCACCTGAAGTTTTTATTGCCTTAAATTCTATATTATTCTTTATTAATTCTTTATTTTTTTGAATTAAAAGATCTTTAACTTTAGCCACATATGCCAAGGACAGTTTACTGCTTCGGGCTCCAATTGTAATTTTAGTCATTAATTGATTATATATTTGATAAAACTAATTTATACTATTTTAAACTAAAAAAGAGATGACAAAAAAGATTACATTTTTAGGAATAGAAACCAGCTGTGATGAAACTGCGGCTGCTGTTATAAAAGAAAATTCTAGAGGTACAGCTGATATTCTGTCAAATATTGTTTCCAGTCAAATCTCCGAACACAAAAAGTTTGGTGGAGTTGTTCCTGAGTTAGCTGCGAGAGCTCATTTAGAAAATATAGACTATATTGTTAAAAAAGCTTTAGAAAAAAGCAAAATTAACTTAAGTCAAATAGATGGTGTTGCAGCAACTGCTGGACCAGGTTTAACCGTTTGTTTAACAATTGGTCTAAACATTGGTAAATCAATAGCTGCGTTTTCTGAAAAACCTTTTGTTGGCGTTAATCATCTTGAAGGTCACGCATTAAGTCCAGGATTAGAGACACCTATAGACTTTCCATATCTTCTCCTATTAATTTCAGGAGGTCACACGCAATATCTGATTGTTAAAGATGTTGGTAAATATGAGCAACTAGGAACTACAATTGACGATGCCTTGGGTGAAGCATTTGACAAAACATCTAAAATGTTAAACTTAGGTTACCCAGGGGGACCTTGTGTTGAAAAATTTTCTAAATTAGGAAACAAAAATTTCTTTAAGCTTCCTGAGCCTATTATTAATAAAGCTGGATGTAATTTGTCTTTCGCAGGACTTAAAACAGCAGTTCTTAGAGAGTCTAAAAAGATAAATGATAATGAAAAAATGAAGTACAATCTTGCTGCTTCATTCCAAAATACAATTAATAAAATACTTTATAAAAAAACAAAAATTGCTTTAGAAATGTTCAAGAAAAAAGTTCAAGTAAAAGAAGTTAAATTAATAGTTGCTGGAGGTGTTGCAGCAAATAAATCTATAAGGGATAATTTAAATAATTTATCCAAAGAAATGAACTTTAAAGTGATTTATCCGAATACTGAGTTCTGTGGAGATAATGCTGCGATGATTGCTTGGGCGGGAATAAAAAGATTTAAAAAAGACTTATTTGATGATCTTGATATTTCTGTAAAGTCTAGATGGCCTCTAGATGAAACTGCTCCTTTTATGAAGGGCCCGGGGTTAAGACTAGGCTAATTCAATAATTAATGAATATACAAATCAAAACTGTTTTAAAAAATATAGTATTAGTTTTTTTTTCACTGTGCTTTGCAATTTTTTTCATAGAGGTAATATTGAGAATAACTGGCTCCACTCCAAAAAAATATTTAGATATCTCAAAAAACGAGCCAGTCACAAATGAAAAAAATGAAACTTTGGGTTGGTCACCAATAATAGGAATTCATAATTTTAAACCATGGGCTGAAAATGGAAAGAACACTGTGTTAACTTTTAATAATGATACAAGTCGATTTATAAGTGACCAGAAAGAAAATCTAGAAAAAATAGTTTTTGTTGGTGGTTCAATTACAAATGGCTGGGCTGTTAGTGACAATGAAACTTTTCCCTACCTATTGCAAAAAAAGTACAAAAATTTTAAAGTTTACAACTTTGCTGTAGGGGGATACGGAGGCTACCAATCTTTACTTAATCTTGAAAAAATATATAAAAAAAAAGAAAATATAAAATTTGTAATTTATGGTTTTATTCCGCATCATGAAGTAAGAAATGTTGCAGCAGGCTCCTGGTTATATCTTTTAAATTACGTATCTAAAAGAGGGGTTGTTAATTTACCTTATGCTTCATTAGACAAAAACGGAAAGCTTGTTCATCACGCTCCAGATAAATTAATTAAAATGCCACTCAGTGAAAAATTAGCTATCTCAGCAAAAATCGAAAAAAAAATTATGAAATTAAAGTCTTTTAAGAGAGAAAAAAGACAGACTGAAATTTCTTTAGCAATTATAAATGAAATGAATGTTCTTTCAAAAGAAAACAATAGTAAATTTATTTTACTAATTTTAAAAGATTTTGGTGATAGAAGAAAGAAAGCCTATAATGAATTTTTAAAAAAAAACGATATACATAACATTAATTGTTTTTTATCTTCTGATAAAAAATATCAAGTGCCAGGCGAAGGACATCCAAATGAGATTTCACATCAGCTTATTAGTGAATGTGTTTTTAAAAAATTAAAAAATCAAAATTTAATGTAATCTTATGAATTATTGGCTTTTAAAATCTGAACCTTACGTTTGGTCTATAGATGATCAAATAAAGGCTGGTGATAAAGGGATTGCTTGGGATGGTGTTAGAAATTACCAAGCTGCCAATAACTTAAAAAAAATGAAAGAAGGAGATCTGTGTTTTTTTTACCATTCTAATTTAGGAAAAGAAATTGTAGGCACAGTTAAAGTTACAAAAGCTGCTTTTCTAGATAAAACCGACAAAAAAAAGAGATTTGTGGCTGTTCAGGTTAGGTTTGAAAAAAAATTAAAAGTGCCAATTTCTTTGGAAAAAATTAAAAAAAACAAGACAATTTCTCATTTACCGTTAATCAAACAAAGCAGATTGTCTGTAATGCCTATAGATTTTAAAAGCTGGAAAATTATTTGTAAGATGGGTAAAATATAGAAAAATTTAGAGGTATTTGTGGCTAAAAAGAAAAAAAGAAAAAAGAAAAAGTCAAAAATTAAAAGAAAAACTAGAAAGAGATTAAAAAAAACTAAAATTTCTAGAAAAAAAACTAGAAAAACAAAAAAATCTAGAAGAAAAAAGAAATCTAGAAAAAAAATAAGAAAAATAAATTTTAAAGCACCTACTTACTCAAAAGATAGTGATGGAAATCCAATTATTAAAGTATCTGATAGTTGGGCAAACCACGCTTACGTTAATGAATCAAAATATAAAAAGAAATACAAGCTCTCTATTAAGGAAAATGATAAATTTTGGTCTAAAGAAGGTAAAAGAATTACTTGGATCAAGAAATACACAAAAATTAAAGATGTAAAATACAGCAAAGATGAGGTTAAAATAAAATGGTTTTATGATGGAACGTTAAATGCATCAGCTAACTGTATTGATAGACATCTTAAAAAGAATCCGAGTAAAACAGCAATCATTTGGGTTGGAGACGATCCTGCAGATACAAAAAAGATATCTTATAAAGAACTACACCAAAATGTTTGTAAGGCTGCTAATGGATTGAAAAGTTTAGGTATTCAAAAAGGTGACAGAGTAACAATTTATCTTACTATGATACCAGAATTAGCCTACATAATGTTGGCCTGTGCAAGAATAGGTGCAGTACACTCAATCATTTTTGGTGGATTTTCGCCCGACTCGATTGCAACGAGAATTACAGATTGTGAATCTGAATACTTAATTACTGCAGACGAAGGAGTTAGAGGAGGAAAAATTATCCCATTAAAAAAAATTGCAGACGAAGCTTTAGATCAATGTCCAAGTGTTAAAAAATGTGTAGTCGTTGAAAGAACTGGAAATCAAGTAAATTGGAATAATGAAAGAGATGTTTCTTATAAGGAATTAATTTCTTCAGTGCCTGCAAAATGTGAACCTGAAGAAATGAACGCAGAGGACCCGCTATTTATACTTTACACTTCGGGATCTACCGGAAAACCAAAAGGTGTTCTTCATACCACTGGTGGCTACATGGTCTACGCATCTATGACTCATCAATATATTTTTGATTATAAAACAAATGATATTTATTGGTGTACTGCAGATATTGGCTGGGTAACAGGGCACAGCTATATTATATATGGACCCCTTTCTAATGGTGCCACAACTATAATGTTTGAAGGGATACCAAATTATCCAGATAGTTCTAGATGGTGGCAAATAGTTGATAAGTACAAAGTAAATATTTTTTATACTGCTCCAACGGCGATCAGAGCTTTGATGAGAGAGGGAGATAAGCCGGTAAAAAAAACTAGCAGAAAATCTTTAAAATTATTAGGAACAGTTGGAGAGCCTATAAATCCAGAAGCTTGGATGTGGTATTACAAGACTGTAGGAGAATCAAGATGTCCAATAGTTGATACCTGGTGGCAGACAGAAACGGGAGGAATTTTGATTGCACCTCAACCTGGAGCAATAGATTTAAAACCTGGATCAGCTACGAAGCCTTTTTACGGAATAAAACCTGTTTTGGTCGATAAAGACGGTAAAGTAATAAAAGGAGAAGGTAAAGGAAGATTGTGCATGGCTTCTTCATGGCCAGGTCAAATGAGAACGGTGTATGGAGATCACCAAAGATTTATAGACACTTATTTTTCTCAGTTTGATGGAAAATACTTTACTGGGGATGGCTGCCGAAGAGATAAAGATGGTTATTATTGGATTACAGGTAGAGTTGACGATGTTATTATTGTTTCTGGACACAATCTTGGAACGGCTGAAATAGAAAGTGCATTCGTTGCACATCCAAAAGTTGCTGAAGCTGCTGTAGTGGGATTCCCTCACAGCATTAAAGGGAATGGATTATATTGTTATGTAACTTTAAATGCTGGTGAAAATCCGACAGGAGATTTGGAAAGAGACCTTAAACTTTGGGTGAGAAAACAAATTGGTCCAATAGCAACTCCAGATGTAATTCAATTTGCTCCAGGATTGCCAAAAACTAGATCTGGAAAAATTATGAGAAGAATATTAAGAAAAATTGCTGCTAATGAACCTGATAATTTAGGCGACACTACCACTTTAGCAGATCCTAGTGTTGTAACATCACTTGTAGAAAATAGACAAAATAAGGGCTAATTAAATTTTAAGTTTTTCGTTAATTTTTTAAACTCATCTTTCATTAAGCCCCACTTTAAGTGGATAGAGTTTAAAACAATCTTTTTATCTAGTGATTTTAATTCGTCAGCGATAGGTGACCAATAGTATAAAGCTTGACCACTTTCTTTAAACGGTTCGTTTAAGTGATAATTCGAAAAATTTACTTTGTCTAATCTTTCTAAAAAATGTTTTTTACCTCTATCAAAAATTTCATCACTTAAACCATTGTTTTTTTCATTTTCTAAAATATTTAAAAAGATTTCCTTGCAATCATTATCTTTTAAGTTTTTTTCTGAGATAAGATAAGAGAAAATGTAAAAAGCGCAATCAGCTAATGCAACCACATAGATATTCCATTTTGCAAGATTGATTGACTTTAAAAACCTTTCATCCTCCATCATGGCAATATATTTTACTCCAATTCTAGTTTTTAAATAACCGTAGAGAGTTGTTTGAGTAACATGAGCAGATCTCTCTTGAATAAAATTTTCTAGATCCTTTTTTGATTTTATGCTTTTAAATAAACCAGAAATTTTCCAAATCGGAATTACATATTCCCAAACGCTAATTAGAGTGGTTCTAAGAGTGTTTCGCAGTTTATTTAGATTCAATTTCACGTTGTATTTAAAAAACCCTTTATTTACTTGTCTTATAGCATTTCAATTTGGTTTTGGGGTCCTTTTTTCTCTTTTAATTCAACTCATAATCAGTATGCTCCCCAGCAATAAGAGTACTTTTTACGTAAAAAGTTAAAAATAAATAGGGGGAAATATGTCAAATAAAGACGCATATTGGAATAAGACCAAAAACCATATGATAGTAACATTGGTTCTTTGGGCTTTCTTCTCATTAGTGATCTTCATGTTTGGTTCAGAACTGAACACGATGTCTTTTCTTGGCTATCCATTAGCATATTACATGACTGCGCAAGGTTCACTTCTTGCCTTTGTGATAATTTTGTTTTGGACTGCAAATAAACAAGAAAAAATCGACGAAGAACATGGTTTCTCAGAAAGAGAGGATGACTAATGTTTAAAGGAGATTTTATACAAAACCTTCCTAAAATATATGGTACCTACACTGGTGGCTTTATAGTGTTCATCATTTTGATGGCATTAGCAGAGCAAGCAGGTGTGTCAGCTAAAAACATCGGAGTGATGTTCGTGGCTTTCACGGTATTGATTTATGCCTTAATCGGTTATTTATCAAGAACCATTCAAGTAGATGCCTACTATGTTGCAGGAAGACAAGTGCCAACCGTGTTTAACGGAATGGCAACAGCAGCTGACTGGATGTCAGGTGCATCATTCGTAGCTTTAGCGGGTGGAGTTTACTTTGGTGGCTATACTTATATGGCCTTCTTAGTAGGTTGGACAGGTGGATACGTACTTGTTGCAACTCTAATGGCTCCGTACCTAAGAAAGTTTGGATGTTACACAGTTCCTGATTTTATCGGAACACGATACGGTGGTAATGCGGTGAGAGCTGCATCAGTATTCGTGCTTTTCATAGCATCATTTACTTACGTAACAGCACAAATTAATGCTACGGGAACAATTGCTTCTAGAGCTCTTGGAATTCCGTTCGAAGCGGGTGTATGGGTAGGATTAATAAGTATCCTTATCTGTTCAATGCTTGGTGGAATGAGAGCCGTAACTTGGACACAGGTTGCTCAGTACATTGTATTAATCATCGCATACTTAATACCAGTATTCTGGATTAGTTCTAACGTAGGTGGAGGAATTTTCCCTCACTTAATGTTAGGTGATGAAGTTGCAAGACTTGGCGAACTTGAACAACAATTTGGACTAGTTAAAAACAGCGCCGCAGATATGAAAGCAGCTGGGGTACCAGGAGGATTGAAATATATCTCTGGAACTCACTCTGGAGTACCTGAAGGTGGAATGGCTGTCTGGAAATACTTATCGTTAGCGATTTGTATGATGGTGGGAACTGCATCGTTACCTCATATCTTAATGAGATACTTTACAACTCCTACAGTAAGAGCAGCAAGAAAATCAGTAGCTTGGTCGCTATTCTTTATTTTCTTACTTTACTCTTCAGCGCCTATGTTAGCGACATTGTCTAAATTAGCATTGATGGATCCAAATCTACCAACTGGAATTATCGGAAAATCTATTTCTGAAGTTCAGTCGATAGAGTGGGTACAAAGATGGTCTGAAGTTAAACAAGTATTTATCGCAGACTTTAATGGTGACGGAATACTTCAGTTGAACGAATGGTTCATGAGAGGTGACGTTGTAGTATTAGCTACTCCAGAAGTAGCGGGTCTACCGTTCGTAATCTCAGGACTAGTGTTTGCTGGTGGTATGGCTGCTGCCATGTCAACTGCCGATGGATTGGTTCTTGCGATCTCAAATGCGTTATCACACGACATTTACTACAAGATCATAAATCCAAAAGCGGAAACTGCTAAAAGACTATTAGTTGCTCGTACACTTCTAGTAATAATCGGAGCTGCTGGTGCTTACATAGCCTCTTTCAGGCTAACAAGTATCTTAGGTTCGGTTGCTTGGGCATTCGACTTTGCAATGTCAGGTTTATTCTTCCCACTTGTACTTGGTGTATGGTGGAAGAGAGCTACTAGAGAAGGTGCAATCGCTGGTATATTGGCGGGAATTATTTCAGGAACAGTTTACTTAACGTGGGTGTTCCCTAAATTCTCAGTTCCAATATGGGGCGGTGTAAATACTCCTTTCTTAGGTATTGACCACCTAAGATTTGGTTTAATTGGAGCACCAATTTGTTTAGTTGTAATGGTGGTAGTCAGTTTAATGACTAAAGAACCAAGTCCAGCTACACAAAAATTAGTAGACGATACAAGAATACCGACAGGTAAGGCTATTCTTGGTAAGCAACACTAATTAACAATTATTTAAAATTAAAAGGGGCGATTTATTCGCCCCTTTTTTTTTACCTAAATCATGATATTTTAAAAATATGATACCTACTTGGGCGATCGTTTTAGATTATATATTGGGAACAATAATGTGGACTTTAATTGGTCGAGCATTTATGAATATTTTTCAAAGGGAAGACTCTCAGTTTTTCTTCATGAGAGTATTTGTAAAATATACTAATCCTATAATTAATTTGTTCAAATTTATCACGCCTAGTTTCTTATTTGGTCCTTTTATAGCTTTGTATGTTGCTTGGTTTTTCTATCTATTTAGATTTTATGCTATGCCTTATATTTTAGGTTATGACGTCTGGGGAATGCTTGCATTTCCATTAGAAAGTGATTTTTCAAGACAATTATATCAACTGTTTAATTAAGCTTATTTTTTGACAAAGTTTTGGATTAAAATATAAGTAAAGAATGAGTAGTTCGATTAAAATTTCACCATCTATTCTATCAGCTGATTTCAGTAAATTGGGTAGTGAGGTTATTTCTTTAGAAAAAGCTGGTGCAGACTATATACACATAGATGTAATGGATGGACATTTTGTTCCAAATTTGACTATAGGACCTGAAGTTATAAGAAAGCTTCGTCCTCTAACAAAGAAAACATTTGATGTTCATCTAATGATTTCACCGGTAGATAATTTTATTAAAGACTTTGCTGATGCAGGATCAGACATTATTACTTTTCATCCTGAAGCTACTCAAGATGTTTCGAAAACAATAGATTTAATTAAGAATGAGAAAAAAAAGGTTGGAATTTCGCTTAAACCAAAATCGAAAATAGACCTGATAGAAAATTATTTAAGCGAGATAGACTTAGTACTTATTATGAGTGTTGAGCCAGGATTTGGTGGGCAAAAATTTATGCCTGAGGTTTTAAGTAAAACTAAAATATTAAAAAAAATAATTAAAGAAAAAAATTTAAATGTAGATATAGAAATCGATGGTGGAATTAATTTTGAAAATTGTACTCTAGCTAAAGAAGCTGGTGCAAACATTCTTGTTTCTGGTTCAACTATATTTAAAGAAAACCAAGGTAACCTAAAAAAAAATATAGAAATTTTAAGAAAAAATTAGTAGATGTTTGGCTTAAAAGGTGCCTATTTTTATTTAATTGCTCTTCAAATAACTATTCTAAAATTTTTTAAAAAAATATATTTTACTTCAGACTATTACAATAAATCTTTACAATCTAAAGTTCCAGTTCAAGTATATTTTAACCCTAACCCGTTTTTACTATCGATCATATCTCCCTACAAAAAAAAATTATTTAAAGTAGAAGAGATAGATCCAAATAATTTTTGGTTGAAAGAAGAAGAAAACGCTCAGTTAAATGAACGTCATAACTTCTTATGGTTAAACTTAATTAATAGAAAAACAGATGGAAAGAATATTCAAAAAATAATTTATTTATGGATGCTAAGAAACACAAACTTCAAGAAAAAAATTTGGGATAGTAAAACGTTAAGTTCCAGAGTCACAAGTTGGATTTTAAATATAGATATTATTATCAATAATGGAACATTTGATTTTAAAAAAAATTTTTTTAATAGTATAATATCTCAATGTAATCATCTAAAAAAAAATATTCGATTTGAAAAAGATCCACTTGTTAAGGTACAAATTCTAACTGCTTTAATTTTATCCGGTTTAGCTTTCAAAGAGTACGAAGAAAATTTTAATATCGCTATTAATGAATTGGATAAGTTTGTAAGTTCCTATTTTGATGAAGATGGTTTCCCATTATCAAGAAATCCAAATGATTTAGTTTTTTTAACCAGGTATTTTTTATTATGTAACGAGTCTATTAAAGATGCCCAGAAATATATTCCAGAATTTTTAGAAAAAACTATTGAGCGAAATTTATCCTGTATAAAACTAATAAAAACACCGGATGAAAAAGTTCCGCTTTTTAATGGTGGGTCTGAAATTGATCTATCTAGTTTTGAAAAATATCTTAATGAAACTAATAATAAGAAAAAAAATAAAAAAAATACTTTAGGTGGGTTGTTTTATGCTAAGTCGAAGTCTCAATTAATCTTTTTGGATATAGATGGTCCTCCAAGAAAAAATTTTTCAAAAAATTATCAGTCTGGACCTTTATCTTTTGAATACTTTATAGATGGAACAAAAATAATTACTAATTGTGGATTTGGAAACCATTTATCTTCAAAGGCTGTTTTAATAAGTAGATTAACAGCTAGTCAGTCAACTTTAACTATTAATGATACTTCTATTACTAAATTTGAGAGAAATAAACTTGTTAATAGAATTTTTGGAAACTCGATAAAAAATACTTTTAAAACAAGCGAACTTAAACTTACAGATGATAAAAATTTAATTGGTTGCTCAATATCACACAATGGTTATGAAAAAAATTTCGGTTGTTTGCATAAAAGGGAAATTTATATTGATAAAGAAAACAATAAACTTAAAGGAGTTGATCATATAACTAAAAAGAGTGATGGGATACCTGTTAGATACGTATTTCGTTTCCATTTAAATCCTAATTTAACTGCGGTCAAAACAATGAGTGGTAACAGTGCATTAATACAAATATCTAAGAATAAATCACTTATTTTCACTATAGAAAATGAAGACATTGAAATTGAAAAAAGTATATTTTTGGGAGGTAAAAAAATATTAGATAACTCTTGTATAACAATCGCTGGTAATTTAGTTAATAAAAATAAATCTTTTAATTGGGAAATAAAAAAAAAAATTTAAAATGAATCAAAAAATTAAAAACGCTCTTATATCTTTATCAGATAAGGAAAATTTAATTTCAATTTTAAAAATTTTAAAGAAGTATAAGGTTAAAATTATAAGTTCAGGTGGAACTTATAAATCAATAAAAAAATTAGGTTATGATTGCACCGAATTGTCTAAATATACTGGATTCAAAGAAATGCTTGACGGAAGAGTAAAAACACTTCATCCGAAAATACATGCTGGTATCTTGCATGATAGACAAAACAAAATTCATAAAAATGAGATGAATATAAAAAAATTTCCCCCTATAGATTTAATTATTGTTAACTTTTATCCGTTTCAAAAAGTTGTAATGAGCACTTCTAATCCAAAAGAAATAGTAGATAATATAGACATCGGAGGCCCTACTATGGTGCGCGCAGCTGCAAAAAATTATAAAAATGTAGCGATAATTACAAATAAAAATGATTATTCTGAATTAGTGAAAGAACTAGAAAAATATAAAGGCAAAACAAGTCTCAAATTCAGGGAGATTATGTCTTCCAAAGCCTTTGGTCTTACTGCTTATTACGATGCTATGATTGCAAACTGGTTAAACAAAAAACTAAGTATCGAGTTTCCTGAAAGAAAAACTATATTTGGTAGAAAATTAAAAAAGCTTAGATATGGTGAAAACCCTCATCAAGAAAGCTCAATTTATATTAATGACTATGAGGACCAAAAGCTCGGCTTTATACAATTAGCTGGAAAGGAATTAAGCTACAATAATTACAATGATATGTTTGCTTCCTTAGAAATTTTGGACTCTTTAGGCAAAGAGACTGGGACTGTAATTATAAAACATGCTAATCCATGCGGAGTTTCGAAGAACAAAAATCCAATCGAGTCATTTAGAAATGCTTTTGCCTGCGATCCTTTAAGTGCCTTTGGAGGCGTGGTTGCATGTAATTTTAAAATTAATGAAAAAATGGCAGCCGAAATAAACAAAAATTTTTTAGAGGTAATATTAGCTAAAGGTTTTGAAAAAAATTCTCTAAATATTTTAAAAAGAAAGAAAAATTTGAGAATTATAGATATATCTGAATATAAATCTAAAAATTTAACAAGTATTAAATATTTTGAAGGTGCATTTTTAGTACAAAATAAAGATAAAACTATTTTAGATAGGAAAAAGCTTAAATGCGTAACAAAATTAAAGCCGAGTAAAAAAGAATTAAACGAAATTGAATTTACTTTTAATGTAAGCAAATACGTTAAGTCTAATGCAATAGTTCTATGCAATAACTTTTCAACTATAGGAATAGGTGCGGGACAACCAAGTAGATTTGATAGCTGTAGAATCGCAATACAAAAAGCTAAAAAATTTCAACCTCAAAAGATGAAAAATTCAATAGCTGCATCAGATGCTTTTTTTCCATTTACAGATGGAGTAGAAGCTTTAATTAAAGCTGGTGTTAAAATAATTATTCAGCCTGGAGGGTCAATTAGAGATCAAGAAGTCATAAACTGTGCTAATAAAGGAAAAGTAAAAATGCTATTTACTGATATTAGACATTTTAATCATTGATTAAATTTTATCTATCTTTGCTGCTAAAATAAAATCGCTTTCTGCTAAGCCTTTTATAGCATGGGTAAAAATTTTTACTTTACAATAACCCCACCCAAAAGAAATATCAGGATGATGATTTTCTTTCTCAGCTATATCCCCGATTTTATTTACAAAACTCTGACTTTCCATAAAATTTTTAAATGTAAACTCTTTTATTAAATAAAAACTTTTATCTTGATTGCTTTTAACGTCCCAACCATCAATTTTTTTTAAATACTTGTGAATCTCACTTTGATCGAAGGCAGGTATATTGCCCTCACAAGGAATACATTTTTTACTTGCTAAATCAGTCATTTTAGTTTGGAGCGGGCAAAGGGACTTGAACCCTCGACCTTCTCGTTGGCAACGAGACGCTCTACCACTGAGCTATGCCCGCAACATTTATATAATTATAGTATACAGTCTCTAGAATGGTCAACCTAAATAAAATGTCGCTATGAGTTCTAAGAAATTTTCATTATAATAATTATATGAAAAATTTTCCAAGTTTAATTCCCGTTTTTCCTCTTAGTGGAGTTATTTTTTTTCCTAAAACAAATCTTCCATTAAATATATTTGAAAAAAGATATCTAGACCTCATAAACGATACTTATAACAATGATAAACTCATGGGCATGGTTCAATCGAAGAAAAATCATACCGAAGTTTATAAAATTGGATGTTTAGGTAAAATAAGCGATTATCAGAAGAGTAAGGATGGAAGGATTTTAATTAATCTTACAGGTGTTACCAGATTTAAAATTCTAGAAGAAGTGGAAAATAAAAAATTGTATAGAGAATTTAAAGTGGATTATAAAAACTTTGAATTGGATTTAAAAAATTTTTCAAAAGCTCAAGATATGACGAGTTTATTGGAACAATCAAAGATCTTTTTTAAAAGGAATGGACTTTTATTAAATTGGAAAGAATTCGAAAAACTTGATGATGCACAGAAAATTAATACTCTATCAATGATCTCACCAATAACTAATGAGGAAAAACAAAAACTTTTAGAAGCACTTACAATTGAGGATAAGATTAAGACTCTTGAAAGTATTATAAGTTTCTATCTTCATGACATTAATTTTAATAATCAAACTGTTCAGTAAATATTTAATTCGCAGATTTATTCATTGAGTCAAAGAAATCAGAATTATTTTTTGTATTTTTTAATTTCGAAATTAAGAATTCTATCCCGTCCATGGTTCCCATTGGACTTATAATTCTTCTTAACACATTCATTTTCGATAATTCATCTTTTTCAAAAAGAAGCTCTTCCCTTCTTGTGCCTGATCTAGTGATATCGAGAGCTGGGTAAATTCTCTTGTCAGCAACTTTCCTGTCAAGAATAAGCTCTGAATTACCTGTTCCTTTAAATTCTTCAAAAATTACCTCATCCATTCTGCTTCCAGTATCAATTAGTGCGGTCGAGATAATTGTAAGAGATCCACCCTCTTCTACGTTCCTAGCAGCACCAAAAAATCTTTTAGGTCTTTGTAGTGCATTTGCATCAACACCTCCGGTTAATACTTTACCTGAACTTGGTATCACTGCATTGTAGGCTCTCCCCAGTCTTGTAATAGAATCCAACAGGATCACAACGTCTTTTTTATGTTCTACAAGTCTCTTTGCTTTCTCTATTACCATTTCAGCAACAGCAACGTGCCTCGAAGCTGGCTCATCAAAAGTTGAAGCAACTACTTCACCTTTTACTGATCTTTGCATATCTGTGACCTCTTCCGGTCTTTCATCAATCAATAACACCATTAGATAACACTCGGGGTGGTTAGCTGTAATTGATTGTGCAATATTTTGTAGGATAATTGTCTTACCTGCCCTTGGTGGGGAGACTATAAGAGATCTCTGACCTTTTCCAATTGGACTAACTAGATCAATGAGTCGAGCTGTGTTGTCCGGTTTTTTTTCAACTTTTGTTATCTCGACTTCTAGTTTTATTCTCTCATTTGGATATAAAGGTGTTAAGTTATCAAAAGCAATTTTATTTCTGCCTTTATCAGGATTATCAAAATTAATTTTGTTAACTTTTAAAAGGGCAAAATACCTTTCAGCATCTTTTGGTCCTCTGATTTCCCCTTCTACAGAGTCCCCTGTTCTCAAGCCAAATTTTCTAATTTGACTTGGACTTACATAAATATCGTCTGGGCCAGGAAGGTAATTTGACTCAATAGCTCTAAGAAAGCCAAATCCATCTTGTAAAACTTCTAATACTCCAGTTGCTGTAATTTGCTCATTTTTTTCAGCTAATTTTTTTAAAATTGCAAAAAGAATCTCTTGCTTCCGAAGAGTGCTGGGATTCTCAATACCGAGTTTTTCGGCTTCACTAATTAGTTCCGCAGGGTTTTTTTGCTTTAGTTCTTGTAAATTCATGTGATTATTTTTTTTAGGAAAGACTATAAAAATATATGACTTTTTTAGAAAAATTCAACCCTAAATTTATATAGGCTTAAATATTGCAACAAATATTACCACTATAAGTATAATTGTTGGAATTTCGTTATATATTCTAAAAAATTTTGAAGATTTTGGACTATTATCCATAGCAAAATCATTCAAGTATTTGCCTAAAGTAAAATGATAGTAGGTTAATAGAGAAACTGCTACAAGCTTTATCTGCATCCATAATTCTGAAAAAGCAGAAAAACCAATATAATGTATTAATAAAGTACCAAACAACCAGGACAGGAGCATCGCTGGCATCATGATATAATTATAAAGTTTTCTTTCCATTGTTTTGAAAATGTCTTTTTGAGACTCGTGAGTAGCTTCTGCATGATAAACAAAAATTCTTGGCAGATATAAAAGACCTGCCATCCAAGAAATTACTGAGATTAAGTGGAGTGATTTAAAAAGAAGATATAGATTCATCTTATAGATATTTATTCACTAATTTTTCAAAAAGATTAATATGATCATCGCTATCGTTTAAACATGGTATTAAATCAAACTTTTCTCCACCTTTCTCCAAAAAACTTTCTCTTCCTTGAATATTTATTTCTTCCAAAGTTTCAACACAGTCGGAAGCAAAACCCGGACATATTACTAGTATTTTCTTTACACCCTTACTAGGTAAACTTTCTAACGTTTTGTCAGTATAAGGTGTCAACCATTCTTGTGGTCCGAATCTTGATTGAAAGGTAGTTTGAATCTCAATCTTTTCAAACTTTTCTTTCATAAGCCTGGTAGTTTTCTGACAATAACAGTGATAAGGATCACCTTTATCAAAATAGGATTTTGGAATACCGTGATAAGATGAAATTATTAAATCTGGTTTCCAATTAATTTCCTTAAGTTTTTTTTCAATGCTTTTAATTAGTGAGTCAATATAAAAGGGGTCACTTTCATAATGAGAAATAATTTGCAAGCTTGGTTGCCATCTCATTTGCATTAATGATCTATAAACTTCATCACAGACAGTTGCTGTAGTAGCTGCAGCATATTGTGGATATAATGGAAGTATGATTATATTTTCGCACCCGTTTTCTTTAAGTTTGTTTAGTTTATATTTTATACTTGGGTTTCCATATCTCATTGCAAAATCTACAATTATTTTATCGTTTCCTATTTTAGTATTTAACTTCTTTGCTTGCTGTTTTGTAAAATAAAGCAAAGGGGACTCGTTCGTTTCTTTTCTCCAAATTTTTTTATAAGCATGTGCCGTTTTAGATGGCCTGAAAGTAAGGATAAATAAGTTTAAAATTACCTTCCAAATTATTGGGTTTACTTCTATAACTCTTCTATCTGATAAAAATTCATTTAAATATTTTCTTATGTCCCACCAGTTTGTTGAGTCTGGTGTTCCTAGATTTATAATTAAAACTCCAGTTTTTCCAAACTTCACTTCCGGATGATCTGCATTCATTAAAAGTCCCTATAAAATTTAATTAATTTCTTCACTCTATCAGGATCTGTTTCAGGAAGTAAGCCATGTCCTAAATTAAAAACATAAGGGGTATCTTTAAAGTTCTGAATATATTTAGTCGCTTCTTTAAACATTTCTTCTTCCGTTTTTAAAAGAGCTTCAGGGTGTAAACCACCTTGAATAACAACATTTTTTAAGTTTTCCTTAGCCCACACTGGCTCTACTTCGTAATCTATGTTTATTCCATCTGGTTGAACAATATTATTAAATTCTAGATATTTTTTTTGGAGTCCTTTAGGAAAGCAAATGTTAGGTATTTTCTCCTTTCTACAAAATTCGACTATTTTTTTATTAGGTGTAAAACAATATTCATTGATTTTTTTTTCCGGTACAAAGCCAGCCCAGGAGTCGAAAATCTGAACTACGTTTGCTCCTGCGTCTATTTGGTTTTTAATATGTAAACAGAGAAATTTAGTTAAATTATCTAAAATAGTACTGATCTCTATATCGCTGCTATCTAATTTAGATGTATCTATTTTATTTTTCCCTTTCCTAAGATCGAGCATGTAAACTAACAGTGTCCATGGAGCTCCGACGAAGGAGATTAAGGATTTTTCTCGGTCCAATTTTTTTCTTGTTATTTCGATTGCTTTGTATACAGGTTTTAATGTTTCGTAAAAATTATCATCACTTATTTTTAAAAATTTATTCATATTTATCTTTGAAAGTTCTGGTCCTAAATTTTTAATAAAGGAAACTTCTTGACCTAAAGCATATGGCACCAATAAAATGTCAGAAAAAATTATGGCTGAGTCTAAATTAAATCTATTAATTGGTTGAAGAGTTATTTCTGAACTTAGTTTACTGTTAAAACACAATTCTATAAAATTTTTGTTATTTTGTCTAATTTCTTGAAACTCTGGAAGATATCTGCCTGCTTGTCTCATAAACCAAACAGACTTACAAGAAATCTTTTTTTTTAATATATTCTCAAGATTATTAATCATAATTAATAGTTTTTTAGATTTGATTATAGTAATAGGACCTGTTTATTCATAACATAACTTTTTATACATAACTTATACATAGTTATTTTAATTAATTTTCAAAAAAAACCATAAATTGCAGTCTTTTTTTTTCTTGTAAACATCATGAAAACAACATTATTAACATCTAATAAAATGTTTAAATAATGTTAATTAATGTTAATTTTTTCTATTAAATTTTAAATTAAGTGCAAAAAGAATAATTATTATTTATTTATTAACATATATATGAACGAAAAATACAATGTATATCTTGTGTCAGACTCTACAGGTGAAACTCTAGATAGAATTTTTTTATCATTAAAATCTCAATTTGCGAATTTTGATTATGAGAAAAAGGAATTTGCCTTTATTAGAACCGAGCAACAAATAGATAAGATAATAAAAGAATGCATAAAACTTGAAAATAGCTTAATTTTGTACACTATAGTTGAAACTAAGCTAGCAAAATATATATCTAACCAAAGCGAAAAAAATAACGTTCCTTGTTTTGGTATTTTAGGCAATCTTATTTTAAGTTTTTCGAAATTGCTTAATCAAAAAGCAATACATAAACCAAGCGCACAACATGTCCTTGATGACGATTATTATAAGAGGATAGAGGCCATCCAATATACAATGTCTCACGATGACGGAAAAAAAGTCGATGATCTGAGTAGTGCCGATGTAATTTTATTAGGAGTGAGCAGAACTAGTAAAACACCCACTTCCATCTATCTAGCTAACAGAGGATACAAAACAATTAATATACCGTTAATTTTAGATCAAAAAGTTCCTGAAGAGCTAATGTCTAATTCTAAAGCTTGTGTCGTAGGTCTTGTTGCAGACCCAGAGAGGTTGTCTGATATTAGAAGAAATAGAGTAGCTATAATGAAAGATCACAAAATAAAAGAGTACACTGATCTTGATTTTATAAAAAAAGAGGTGAATGAATCTAAGATTCTTTTTAAAAAAAATAATTGGCCTATGATTGATGTTACAAGAAGGTCAGTAGAAGAAACAGCTGCCTCAATTTTAAAAATAATTGAAATTAAGAAAAATAAATGAGAATAATATTGGCTTCTAAAAGCGGTGTAAGAAAAAAAATTTTAAATGATTTTAAAATTGATTGCCAAGTAATCGACTCGCAAGTCGATGAAGATGAAGTGAAGCAGTCTCTTTTAGCCGAGGGCGCAGATCCTTTAATAATATCAAAAAATCTTGCAGAATTAAAATCTATAAAAGTAAGCAGTAAAAATCCTGATAGACTTGTAATCGGAGCTGACAGTGTTATTTCATTACAAGAGCAATTAATAAATAAACCGCGCTCAAGAGACGAAGCCTTTTCAATTCTTAAGAAATTAAATAATTCTGTTCATTATTTAATAAGTTCAGTATGTATTTCCAAAAATGGAGCTATGATTTGGAATCATTCAGATTCTTCCGAACTAAAAATGAAAAATCTGACAGAAAAACAACTTAAAAATTATTTAGGAAAAATTGAGACAAATACGTTGCTTGCTTATGGAGTTTACCAAATTGAAGCAGAGGGAATGAGTTTATTTGAGTATATCAAGGGAGATCATAATTCAATAATGGGTTTACCTATAAAAAGTATTATAAATTACATTAAACAATTTAAAAATTATGACTAAAAAATTCGGTATAATTGGTAACCCTATAAAACACTCATTGTCGCCAATTTTACATAATTATTGGCTTAAGAAATATAATATTGATGCCGAATATTCAATTATTGATATTAAAGACAACCAGTTAGCTGAAATAATTAATAAGATAAAAAACAAATCACTTAGTGGAATAAATATTACTTTACCATATAAACAGAAAATAGTTCCGCACGTTGATGTGCTTGTCAATGACGCAGAAAAAACTAGTTCTGTTAATACAGTTTATTTAGACGATCAAAATATAATTATTGGTGAGAATACCGATGTTTTTGGGCTTCAAGCTGCATATTTAAAAGAAGTAGACAATGCTCAAAATAAAAAAGCACTTGTAATTGGAGCAGGCGGCGTTTCACCCTCAGTTATACTTTCATTACAAAAATCTGGTGTAACTAATATTTCTATAACTAACAGAACACCAGAAAAGTGCATTTTTTTAAAAAAAAAATTCAAGAAATTAAATATAATTGAATGGAAAATGTTAAAAACAGGAATTAAAAATTTTGATATTATAGTAAATGCTACTAGCTTAGGATTAAAAAATGGAGAAGATTTTGATTTTGATTTTGAGACAAATAAATCAAATTTAATTTATATAGATACAATCTATAATCCCCTAGAAACCAAAACGTTAAAATATTTAAAAAATCAAAACAAGAAAGTTTTCAATGGTTTAGAAATGTTCATTTATCAAGGTCAAAAAGCTTTTTATCTTTGGAATAAAATAAATCCAGAAATTGATCAAAAGCTTTTAGAATTATTATTATCAAAGCTAAAATGAAAAAAATAGGAATTACGGGTTCATTAGCCTCCGGGAAAACAACTGCAAGTAAACTATTATCATTGGGCAAAGGACCGTTATTTAGCGCCGATCGAGTTGTAAAAGAACTATACTCAAAAAGTTATTTCAATAAGATTATTAGAAAAAAATTTAACATTAGGACCACTAAGAATATTAAAAAAATATTAAAAAATAAAATTTTAAAAGACAGGTCTAATATAAAAAAACTTGAGCGTTTAATCCATCCTTTGGTGAGAAAAGAGATGGTGAAATTTTTAAAGAAATATAAAAAGAAAAAATTAATTTTTTTAGAGATACCTCTTTTGATAGAGAGTAAACTAATGAAAAATTTTGATGTAATCTTCTACATAAAGTCAAAAAAAAGCCTTAGGCTTAAAAGATTTATTTTAAAAGGTGGAAACAAAGAACTGTTTAACGTTTTCAACAACAAACAACTTAGAGATGAAAAAAAAATAAAATTCTGTGATCATATAGTTACAAATGAAAAAAGTATTACAGTTTTAAAAAAAAGTTTGTTAAAAATATTAAAAAAATATGAATGAAATATTTCTAGATACTGAAACGACCGGATTATCATTCAAAGAAGGCCATAAAATTGTTGAAATAGCATGTGTTGAGACCAGAGATCTTGTCGCCACCGGAAAAGTTTTTCATAAATTTGTCAATCCAAAAAGAAGCGTTCCTGAGGAAGCATTTAAAGTGCATGGTTTTTCTTCTGAATTTCTTAGTGACAAAGAAACTTTTGATAAAGTAGCTGATGAATTTATTCAATTTGTTAAAGGAAAAAAAATAATCATACATAATGCAGCTTTTGACCTTAGTTTTTTAAATGGTGAACTAAGAGCGATTAAAAAAGAACTTATAGATAAAAATTTAGTAATAGACTCTCTTTTAATAGCTAGAAATAAATTTCCTGGGACATCTAATTCTTTGGACTCCTTGTGCAAAAAATTTAATATAGATCTTTCTAAAAGAACTAAGCACAATGCGTTGCTTGATTGTGAACTATTAAGAGAAGTTTATATAAATCTTTTAGACGTTAAAGAGCCAAAGTTGAATTTGTCTAATGTAAAAGATGATAGTAATGTTTTAAAAGAAAAAAATTATAATAAAAAAGTTTTAGTCATTTCAGAGTCAGAAATTAATTTACATAAAGAATTTATTAAAAAAGAGTTAAAAAAAAATTATTACTGACTTTTTTTCAAATCATAAAGCTTTTTAAAATCAATCTTTTCATTAATCTTAATATCTTTAAATCCTGAACTTTCAAATAAGCCTACAAATATTTTTCTTATTTCTCCATAAATTTGCGAAGGAACATCTATAAGAACAATTTTCTCAATTTCTGTCTTCTCAAATTTCTGACTATCCATCTCTATAATTGTTGCTAGCACTATTTTGGTATTAATTTTATCATTGTTTTCTTTTGTCGGTTTCAAATTAAGAGATGTAAGTACTTCGATAATATTGTGTTTGATCTGGTTGCTTTTTATATCAATATTTATTTTATAACTTGAAATATCTTTTGATAGAGAAAAAAAAACTTTCGGATTAGGAATTTGAAAATCTAAATCTTTTATGTATTTGCCTATTATTTTATAACTCATCTTTATCTTTATCTATTATTTCGCCATCAATGATTTTTCTTTCTTCACTTTTTTTATTCATCTTTTTATTCTTCAATGCCAGTTTGAACAAAATATTTCTGCTGAGAGGTATTAATAATAAAAAACCAATAGTATCAGTTAAAAAACCAGGTATAATTAAAAGTAATGCAGCTACAGCTATCGAAGCGCCTGAAATAATTTCATAAATTGGAGCCTTATTTTGATATAGGCTTGTCACTCCAGATTTAAGAGTTTGTATCCCTTGTAATCTTGCATAATAAATACCAATTATTGCTGTTAGAAATATAAGTGTGATTGTGTTTAATGCACCAATTTTTCCTCCAATTTTGATCAAAAGGAATATTTCTATGGCTGGTATACCCAAGATAATTAGGAAAAATGTGTTCATTTGTCAGATACAAAATTATATTATTCATGTATATTTATCAAACTATGAGTAATAGTTTTGGCTATTTAGATATAATTTTGTTGGGTATGATCGCAGGATTTATTATCTTGCGACTGAGAAGTATCCTTGGAAGAAAAACTGGACACGAGTCAAAAGTATACCCTAACTTTGCTGAAAAAAAATTCAGCATACCAAAGAATGAAGCTGAGCCATCAAAACAAAATTTGGAAGTTTTAGAAGGAAAAGATAAAAAAGAATTCTTAAGAGGAGCAGAAATAGCATATGAGAGTGTACTGACCTCTTTTGCTACTGGTGATTTAATTAAACTCAAAGCTCTTCTTTCGCCAAATATGTTTTCCAACTTTTCAGATGCCATTAAAGCAAGAAATAAAGAGAATATAAAATCTGAATTCACTTTTATTGGTGTAAAAGAGTCTTCCGTTGAAAGATATGAAAAAATCAAGGATAACTTATTTGCCACTGTGAAATTTGTAGCAGAAGTGATCTCTGTAAAAAGGGATAAAGAAAATAAGATTATTGAGGGAAATCCCGATAAAATAAAGTTTGTTACTGATAGTTGGAAATTTACTAAAAATATTAATAATAAAAGTCCTAATTGGTATTTATCCGAAATCATTAGTCAGTGACCAAATACAAAGATCTTTCTCCAGAAGATAAAAAAAATTGGGAAGATTATATCAAAAATCCCTCAGATGTGTTCGACAAAGATAAAACTAATTCTAGAAATACTGAAAAAAAAAGTCGATTTAGATTTGACTTACATGGTTTCACACTTGATCAAGCTAATAAAAAAGTAAAAGAAATTATTCTCTCGTGTATTGAAAAAAAATATAAAGAAATATTATTTATTACTGGAAAAGGAAAACATTCCACAAATGACAAAGATATTTATACTTCGAAGGACTTTGGAAGATTAAAATATTCAGTTCCTGAATTCATTAATTCTGATCAAGAATTGAGTTCACTGATTGTTTCAATAAAAGATGCAAAAATTAAGGATGGCGGTGAGGGAGCAATAATAATTAAGTTAAAAAATTTACAGTATAAATTTTGAAAGGTCTGTGTCTTTCACTAAGTTACCCAAGTTATCTTGAACAAACTTCTTATCGACAGTAATAGTTTCTCCAGCTTTATCAGTAGCATTAAAACTTATATCGTCTAAAACTTTCTCAATTATAGTATGAAGTCTTCTAGCACCAATATTTTCGACTGAAGAATTTACTTCTGCAGAAATTTTTGCAAGCATATCAATTCCGTCTTCAGAAAATTTAAGATTTACATCTTCAGTCTTTAATAAAGCTTTGTATTGTTTGATTAAACTGTTATCTGGCTCTTTCAAGATTCTCTTAAAATCATCTTCATTAAGAGCATTAAGCTCTACTCTTATAGGAAGTCTTCCTTGTAACTCTGGTAAAAGATCAGACGGTTTTGCTAATTGAAAGGCTCCTGAAGCGATAAAAAGAATATGATCAGTTTTTATCGGACCGTGTTTAGTACTCACAGTTGTGCCTTCAATCAAAGGCAATAAATCTCTTTGAACTCCTTCTCTTGAAACGTCTCCACCGACTCTATCGCTTCTTGCAGAGACTTTATCTATTTCGTCTAAAAACACAATTCCATTTTCTTCTGTTGCTTTCTTTGCCTCTTTAATAATTTTATCTTCTTCAATCATTTTATCTGACTCTTGGGCAACTAAAATTCCGTGAGACTCTTTAACAGTCATCTTTTTTTTCTTACCTTTTTTTCCGCCCATTGACTTACCTAAGATGTCTCCCAAATTAACCATACCGACATTTCCCCCAGGCATCCCAGGTATCTCAAAACTTTGTAAACCAGAAGAAGTATCTTGTACCTCGATCTCTATTTCATTGTTATCTAAGTCGCCATTTCTCAATCTTTTTCTAAAACTTTCTCTTGTAGCAACACTCGCTTTATTACCGACTAAGGCATCTAAAACCTTTTCTTCTGCCTTTAATTCAGCTTTAGCTTTAACTTCTTTTCTTTTTCTCTCTCTTTCCATCGCTATAGCAATCTCAATCAAATCTCTAACGATTTGCTCAACATCTCTACCTACGTATCCTACTTCTGTAAATCTTGTCGCTTCAACTTTTATAAAAGGTGCTTCAGCCAATCTTGAGAGTCTTCTTGATATTTCAGTTTTACCTACTCCTGTTGGACCAATCATAAGTATATTTTTCGGTAACACTTCGTCTCTCATTTCATCAGTGAGTGCCTGTCTTCTCCACCTATTTCTTAATGCAACAGCAACAGCTTTTTTGGCCTCCTTTTGACCGATTACATATCTATCTAGCTCTGAAACTATTTCTCTCGGGGAAAGAGCGCTGACCTTTGAGCTGTCAGTTTTAGATCCTTTAACAAGTTTTAAATTCGTTTCTTTTTTTGATTTTGACATTTAAATTTTTTCCATTGTTATGTTATTGTTCGTAAATACACAAATATCCGATGCAACCTTCAAGGCTTTTTTTGCTATCTCTTCAGCTTTCATGTCAGTTTCGATTAAAACTTTAGCAGCTGCAAGAGCATAGTTTCCTCCAGATCCTATTCCAATAATCCCATCTTCTGGTTCTAAAACATCACCAGTTCCAGAGATTATAAAGCTATGATTTTTATCTGCTACTGCCATTAACGCTTCTAATCTTCTTAAAAATTTATCGCTTCTCCAATCTTTAGCTAATTCAACAGCTGCTCTTTGTAAGTTACCCGCATGCTTTTCTAATTTTGCCTCAAGCCTCTCAAATAAAGTTAATGCATCCGCAGTTGAGCCAGCAAAGCCTGCAATTACACCCCTGCTCTCAATTTTTCTAACTTTCTTGGCCTTGCTTTTTAAAACTGTATTACCAAGACTTACTTGGCCATCACCTGCCACAATGGTTTCCCCGCCTTTTCTGAGAAGGACAATTGTAGTGCCATGCCATTTTTCAGCTGTATTCATGAAGTTATATGTGGAGATTAATTTGTAATCTTCAATAGTGATTTATTGATAAATTGACCAATTAAATATATATCAAAGGTGAATCAGGCATAGTTTATGAGCAGAAAAGCAAAAATAACTAGAAAAACAAAAGAGACCAGTATTTCTGTCGCGGTCAATCTAGACGGAAAAGGAAAGTATAAAATTAAAACTGGAATAGGTTTCTTAGATCATATGTTGGAGCAATTATCAAAACACTCTCTAATAGACTTAGAAGTGAAAGCAAAAGGCGACACACATATAGATTTACACCACACTACCGAGGATACAGGTATAGCTATTGGTGAGGCTATTAAAAAAGCAGCAGGTAATAGAAAAGGAATTACAAGATACGCCTCAACAATGATTCCTATGGATGAAACTTTAAGCAGAGTTTCTATAGATGTATCAAATAGACCTTATTTAATTTGGAAAGTTAATTTACCTGTAGAAAAATTAGGTGAGATGGATACAGAATTATTTAAAGAGTGGTTCCAAGCTTTTTCACAGTCAGCTGGAGTTACTTTACACATAGAAAATATATATGGTGAAAATAGCCACCACAAGATTGAGTCGTGTTATAAAGGTTTAGCTAGATCATTAAAAGATGCTTTAGCGATTGATAAAAGAATTAAGAATTCAATACCTTCGACAAAAGGCTCTATTTAAAATTGATGAACGTCACAATTGTTGACTACCAATCGGGCAATATTAGCTCTGTCATAAATTCTTTCACAGAGGTAGCTAAAGGTAAAGTTAATCTAGAGGTAACTTCAGACATCAAGAAAATCAAGTATAGTGACAAAATTGTTTTACCAGGGCAAGGTTCATTTAAAAGCTGTGTTGACTCTCTTAATCAAATTAAGGGATTAGTTGATACTCTTAAAGAATTTACAATAATAAATAAGAAACCTTTATTAGGCATTTGTGTAGGCTTACAAATGTTCGCTGATGTAGGTTATGAAGAAGCAGAAACTAAAGGACTAGGTTGGATACCTGGAAAAGTCTCAAGAATCGACAATCAAAAAGGAAAATTTAAACTCCCACATATTGGTTGGAATGAAATTGACATTCAAAAAGAGAGCAAATTATTTAAAGACATTAAAAATAAATCTCACATGTACTTTGTACATAGCTATGAGTTTATACCCATGGATAAATCAGTTATTTCAGCTACAACAGATTATTCATCAAAGATTGTTTGCGCAGTTGAGAAAGAAAATTTGTTTGGAACACAATTTCATCCTGAGAAAAGTGATAAAATTGGATTAAAAATAATTGAAAATTTTATGAAAATTTAAAATGTTTGAAAAAATAATTACAGATTTTTTTATGTTTTGTGTTTACATTCTTCAGGTAATTGGAGGTGCGCCTGGCGAATATGGATTTGGATATTACTTAGCAAACATAATTATATTTGTTATTTTACAACCAGCACTTATCTTATTATTTTTTATTCTTTGGAGGAAAGAAAAGAAAAAAAATCAAAAATGAAAATATTTCCAGCTATAGATATTAAAGATAAAAAATGCGTAAGATTAATAAAAGGAGACTTTGAAAACAAAACTGAATATGAAATTTCACCCATTGATCAAGCTGGTAAATATAAAGACCATGGCTTTAAAAATTTACATATTGTTGATTTGGATGGTGCATTAACTGGAAAGACGGTAAATTTAGATATTATAAAAGAAATAGTAAGTAAATACGATTTGAAGATTGAAATAGGCGGTGGTGTTAGATCTCTCGATAGCATTAAGCAATATATTGATACAGGCGTTGAAAAGGTAATTTTAGGGAGCGGTGCGATTAAAAATAAAGAATTTTTAAAAGAGGCCTGTGAAAAATTTAAAGGTCAAATTGCTTTAGGGCTAGATGCAAAGGATGGAAATCTTTCTGTGTCAGGCTGGAAAGAAAATCTTAATATTAAAACCACAGATTTTCTTAAAGAAGTAAGTAACTATGGAGTAAGTCGAATTATTTACACAGATATTAATAGAGATGGAATGAAAACTAGCCCTAACTTAGACGAGACTATAAAAATTGCTGAGCTCTCTAATTGCCCTGTTGTAATTTCAGGAGGTGTTTCTTCAATAAGCGATGTTAAGAAAGCTAAAGAGTTAAATAATAAAAAAATTGAAGGAATTATTGTTGGTAAAGCAATTTATGATGGTGATATTCAACTTGATGAGTTAGCAAAGGAGATAAATGCTTAAAAATAGAATTATACCTTGCCTTGATGTTAAAGATGGAAGAGTCGTTAAAGGTATTAACTTTGTTAAATTAAAAGATGCTGGAGATCCAGTAGAACAAGCTAAAATTTATAGTGACAGTGGCGCTGACGAGATTTGTTTTCTTGATATTACCGCTTCAAATGAAAATAGAGAAACGATTATTGATATTGTTAGAAAAACTGCAAAAGAATGTTTTGTTCCTTTAACTGTTGGAGGCGGAGTTAGAACTATTCAAAATATTACTGATTTATTGTTAGCCGGTGCAGATAAAGTTTCTATTAACACCGCCGCTGTGAAAAATGTCGACTTCGTTAAGGAAGCTTCAAAAAAATTTGGATCTCAATGTATTGTAGTTGCGATCGATGCAAAAAAAGCTTCAGATAATAAATGGGAAGTATTTACACACGGTGGAAGAAATAAAACTGGTATAGATGCAGTAGAGTTTGCTAAAAAAGTAGAAGAAAATGGAGCCGGAGAAATTTTATTAACGTCAATGGATAAAGATGGAACTAAATCCGGTTACGATGTTGATTTGTTAAAAACAATTACAAATAACACCAATATTCCTGTAATAGCTTCCGGTGGAGTTGGAACTCTAGATCACTTATATGATGGCATAGTTAAAGGTGGAGCAAGTGCAGTTTTAGCGGCTTCTATTTTTCATTATGGCGAATATAAAATCAAAGATGCTAAAGAATATTTGAATTCTAAAAATGTATCGGTAAGGTTATAAAATGTTCGAAAACTTAGAAGAATTAATTAAAACAATCAGAGAGAGAAAAAATTCTTCTCCAGATAAGTCTTATACTAATAAACTTTTGAACGATAAAAATCTAAGTGTTTCAAAAGTAAAAGAGGAAATAGGCGAATTAATAGAATCTGTGGAAAAAAATTCAAATAAGATACACGAAGCTGCTGATGTAGTTTATCATTTGATGGTTTATTTAGAGGCTAACAACATAAAAATTGAAGATGTGATGAGCGAACTTAAGAAAAGACAGAAATGAGTTACGACAAAAATAATATATTTGCTAAAATTCTAAGGGGAGAAATTCCATGTAAAAAAGTTTATGAAAATGATCATGTTTTAGCTTTTCATGATATTAATCCTCAAAAAAAAGTTCATATTTTAGTTATTCCTAAAGGCGAATACGTAGATCTTAATGATTTCAACAACAAAGCTTCAGATAAAGAGATTGTAGAGTTTAACAAAGCAGTGACGCATGTCGCAAACTTAGTAGGCGCAAAAGACAAAGGTTACAGGGTTTTGACTAATATTGGCAGTGATGGTGGTCAGGAAGTCCCTCATTTACACTTTCATTTATTTGCAGGTGAAAAGATCGGAAAGATGGTTAGCTGATGGTTTCAAGAGTTAAAAGATATTTTTTAGAAATTAGAGATTTTTCAAAAACAGTTGATTTAAATCTTCCAGAAAATTTCCAAATTATCTTAGATGATAAAGATAATTTTCATTTAAACAGATTTTTTTACAAACAAATAGGCGTAGATCATTACTGGAGAGATAGATTACTTTGGTCTGATAGCGAATGGGTAAAATATGTCACAAATAAAAATTTAGAAACACATGTTTTAAAAAAAGGTGAAGATTTAGTAGGATATTATGAACAGGAATATCATCCTGGATCAAATGAAGTTGAGCTTATCAATTTAGGGATTCTAAAAGAATTCAGAGGTTTGAAGCTTGGCTCAACGCTTGTAAATCATGCTATTGCAAGTGCATCAAGAAAAAATCCCAGAAGAATGTGGGTTCATACTTGTAGTTTAGACCATAAACACGCATTACAAAATTACAAATCTAAAGGCTTTGAAATTTTCAAAGAAGAAGAAATTGATTTTGTAGCTTAGTTTATTTCAGGTACTTTAAAGGTACCTTTTTTAAAAACGTCATTTTTAGCAATAATCGTTAAGGAGAAATTTATATTATTGTTGTATTGATCTTTAATTTCCCATCCTTTCAAATTCAGATTTTTTTTATCAAAAAAAACTGTAATTTCGTTATCGCTAATATAAACAAGCTTAATAATTTCATCAGTTAACTCTAATTCCCCTGATCGCACAATTTCTAAAAGTTTATCTTTATATAAAATATTTAAGAATGGAGATTTTGAAATAGGATAATGATAAGTTTTATTATACCTTTTCTGAGATATTGCTAATCTTTTATTACTTATAACTAATTCTTTTTCCTTGTCGTCAAAATAATTACATTTTAATTTTCCAGGAAATTCTAAAAGACAGCTACCTTTTTCTGTTTTTTCATTAATTAACTGTTTAAATGTAAATTCTAAAGAGTTTAATTTATTTAATTGAGAAATTATTTGATCTTTTTCATTAGCTAATAAACTCGTTGTTAGTGATAAAAAAAACGAGATTAAGAATGTTTTTTTAAAGAACTTCACGTTTACCAACATGATTTGCCTTGCTAACAATACCTTTTTCTTCCATCATATCAATAATTCTAGCAGCTCTATTGTATCCGATTTGTAATTTTCTCTGTAAAAAACTTGTAGAGGCTTTTCCTTCAGATTTTATGATTTCTACAGCCTGATTAAATAATTCATCTTCATCTCCCTCACTTCCAAGAGTTAATGAGCTTTCAGTTGTTTCTTGAGAAGTAATTTCCTCCATATAATCTGGCTCTCCTTGTGCTCTTAATGAATTTGTAATTTTCTCAATTTCTTCTTCAGAAACATATGGACCATGAATTCTAACTATTCTGTTTGCTGATGACATAAATAACATGTCTCCTTTTCCAAGTAATTGTTCAGCACCCTGCTCCCCTAAAATTGTTCTACTATCAATCTTGGAACTAACTTGAAAAGATATTCTTGTTGGGAAATTCGCTTTTATTGTACCTGTTATAACATCGACACTTGGTCTCTGCGTAGCCATGATGATATGAATACCTGCAGCTCTTGCCATTTGTGATAATTTTTGAATATAGTTTTCAATTTCTTTTCCAGCTACAAGCATTAAGTCTGACATCTCATCAACCACTACAACGATGTAAGGCATTTTGAGTTTATGTTTAGCGTTATAGCCATCAATGTTTCTCACTCCTACCTTGCTCATTAATTTATATCTGCTGTTCATTTCTTTGACTGTCCAAGATAAAGCTGATGTAGCTTTTTTAGCATCAGTAATAACTGGAGTTAACAAATGAGGTATTCCTTCGTAAGTAGATAGTTCTAACATTTTTGGATCAATTAAAATAAATTTACAAAGATCCGGACTTAGTTTGTAAAGCAGTGAGACGATTATAGTATTAATGCAAACAGATTTTCCTGAACCAGTGGTACCTGCAATTAAAAGATGAGGCATTGATGTTAAATCACCAACAATTGGCATTCCCGAAATACTTTTACCTAATGCTATCGGAAGTCTTACATCTTTCTTTAAAAATTTATCATAAGAAATAATTTCTCTTAGTGATACACCCTCTCTTTGCTCGTTTGGAATTTCAATCCCAACCGTATTTTTTCCTGGAATGACTGAAACTCTTGTAGAAGTTGAACTAGTATTTCTTGCTAAATCCTCAGATAAATTAATAATTTTTGATACTTTCACACCAGGGGCTGGCTCGAATTCATAAAGGCTTACTACAGGACCATTATTAATTGTTTTAATTTTTCCGTCTATACCAAAGTCTAATAATATCTTTTCCATAAACTCTGCGTCAGGACGATTTTTATTTCCATCAGAACTAAGTTTAGATAAATTTTTTTCTAAATAATTTATATCTGGTAATTTATATTTAGTTTTCGTAGTAACTTTCTCTGTTTGAGAACTTGTGTCAGCATCAAATGAAAAAGATTGCTGTGGTTTTTCTAAAGTCTGTGGCTCATCTTCAATATTAATTTTACTAAAATCTGGTTCAATATTTTCAACAGGCTTTCTTCTAAAAAGTGAAATAATTACTGAGAATACTTTTTTATAATTTATATCGGCTGAAAATGAAAAAAAAATTATAGTTAATAAAAGCAGTCCATAAATCGAGTATGGGCTATTTATCCATGGAGCCCAAGTATTGATAAAGTTATAGGTAATTTTTCCTACAAAACCTGAATTGCCATTGTCGATTAGCCAAAAAGAATTATCGAAAGTTAAATAGATAAAAACTGTGCCAACAACCAAATAGGCTATAACTAAAAATAGTTTTAAAATTATTCTTCTTAATTCTTTCTTTATTATTAAATCTAATCCCCAAAATAAAAAATTAAGTAATAATAAAAAAGAAGCCAAACCAAAACTTTGTAATAAAAAATCTGCAACACTACTTCCATATATCCCAAAAAAATTTTGGATCTCGAAGCTCCTATCTCCATAAATAAATGAAGGATCTTCAGGAGAATATGTTGTAAAGGCTATTGCGAGTGCGACACTTGATAAAACCAAGATTAATCCTAGCAATTCAAAGGTTCGCTTTTTCAAAAAATTTGTTACACTATCTAAAAAGTTTGTATTCATTGCGAATCGATTACGTACTTTTTACCATTTTTATTAAAGTGTTAAAAATTTTTATATGATAAAACAGAGAATATGTATTGTCGGAGACGGTCTTTCAGGCTTAATGACAGCTGTAATTTTATCTAAAGTATCGGGTGTAGAGGTAAATCTAATAGCTAAAAAAGGCATAAAATACGCTGATAAAAGGACTACTGCTATTTCAGATACAAATTATAAGTTTATCAATCAAAATATTAAAAGTTTAGGAAAAAAGTTGTTCTGGCCCTCAAAGAATATTGAGCTTTTTTACGAGACTTCTAAAGAAAATATAAATTTTTTAAATCTAAATGAAGCAAACTCTAATCTTATGTATGTTTTTGAAAATGATAGAATTAAAAAAATATTATTTAAAGAAATTTCAAAAAATAAGATTAAACTAATCAGAAAAGACTTAAAAAACTTAGGTGAATTGAAAAATTATGATTTGATTATCCTCTGTATAGGAGGACAATCTAAAATTTACAATAATATAACAAAAATTAGATCTATCAAGAAAGATTATAAAGAAATAGCTATTACAGGATATGTTAAACACAATTTTAAGACACTCAACACAAGCCAATTTTTTTTAAAAGAGGGACCGTTAGCTATACTTCCTTTTTCAAAGAATTATTTCTCTTTTGTTTGGAGTGTAAAAAAATATTTTTTTGAAAATAATTCAAAAAAAATTACAGCTTTAGTTAAAAACAAATTAGCAGAGAACTTGGAGAATAAACAAGATATCACTATTAGTAATATTCAGTCGTATCCTGTTTCTCTAAGTTTAAGACGACAGTATCATCAAAAAAATATATTAATCCTTGGTGAGGGTTTGCACACCATTCATCCTGTAGCTGGTCAAGGTTTTAATCTAGTTCTAAGGGATATAAAAAAACTAGAAGAAATTATTAAATATTATGTGCGTTTAGGCATTTCTATTAAAAATAGCAACGCGCTAAATGATTTTTATAATAGCAGAAAACCCGAAAATACTATCATGAGTTTAGGTGTTGATGCTACACATAGTTTCTTTAAACAAAATAAATATTTGGATCCATTCAAAGAAATAATTGTAAAAAATATTAAGAACAATGAGACTTTAAAAAAATTTAGTAAAATAATCTCTAATCGAGGTTTATCATTATAATTCAATGAACATTTATGCTTTATCTTCGGGTAGAGGACCCTCTGGAATAGCTATCGTTCGAATATCAGGCAGTGAAACACTTAAGATTTGCCAAAATTTAACTAATTCTAAAGATATAAAGTCGAACGAAGTCAATTTTTGTAAGTTCTATGACCCTAACAACGGCACAGTAATAGATCCGGAGGCTTTATTATTGTGGTTTCCTGGGCCAAATAGTTATACTGGTGAAGACTTAGCAGAATTACAGATTCATGGAAGTAATGCGGTAATAAACGCTCTATTGAGAGTCTTGTCAGAGCAAAAAAACTGCAGACTAGCTGAACCAGGCGAGTTCACTAAAATTGCATTTCAAAATGATAAAATCGATTTGTTAAAAGCGGAAAGCATAGGAGATCTTATCCATTCCGAAACAGAACTACAAAGACAGCAAGCAATAAAATTAGTTCAGGGAAACGCATCAAATTATTATAATGATCTGAGGGAAAAAATAATAAAATCTCTTGCCTTTATAGAAGCTAAAATTGATTTTGCAGAAGAAGATCTTCCAGAAAAAGTACTAAAAGATGCTCATAAATCAATTAAAGAAATTCATTCAGAAATTACAAAAATTATTGAAGATAACAAAGTTGGAGAGAAAATTAGAGATGGTTTCAGAGTTTCAATTACAGGAGAAGTTAATGCTGGAAAATCATCATTACTAAATCTACTTTCTAAAAGAGAGGTAGCTATTGTTTCAGATGAGGCTGGCACGACTAGAGATGTTATAGAAACCTATTTAAATTTGGATGGATACCCTGTAATCCTAGCTGATACTGCTGGTATAAGAGAAGCTAAAAATGAAGTTGAGAAAAAAGGTATTTCTTTAGCTTTAGGTAAATCAAAAGAAGCAGATTTAAATATAGTTGTCATTGATAATTCATCAAAAAAAATTAACAAAGAAATACTGAATATGATTAACCAAGATACTATAATTCTTCTGAATAAATCCGATGTTTCAGATAAACAAAATCATGAATTTGATGTTGATACTGTTTTAGCTTCAGTAAAAAATAATAAAAATATCGATAAGTTAATAAATATCATTAAAGCTAAGTTAAACAAAAAATTTACATCCAAAAATAGCGTTTTAATTACTAGAGAAAGGCACAGAGTAAAGCTTAATGATTGCTTAAAAGAAATTGAAAAGTTTCTTAAAAAGGATCAAAAAAAAGACCTCGAATTAGCAGCTGAAGATCTAAGAATGGCTGCACGACATCTTGGTAGTATCGTCGGTAAGGTAGATGTGGAAGAAATACTTGGATCTATATTCAAAGACTTCTGTATCGGTAAATAAATTCTTCTTGTATTCTTAATCTAGACGTTTACATTCACAGAATGAAAAAACAAAGCTATGATGTAGTAGTTATAGGTGGGGGACATGCCGGATGTGAGGCAGCAGCAGCATCCGCTAGAATGGGCGTAAATACTGCTCTTTTCACACATAAAATAGAGACTATTGGTGAAATGTCCTGCAATCCAGCTATTGGTGGACTTGGCAAAGGACATCTTGTTAGAGAAATCGATGCTTTAGATGGTGTGATGGGCGTTGTAGCTGATAAATCAGGTATTCAATTTAGATTATTAAATAGAAGTCGTGGTCCAGCAGTGCAAGGACCCAGGACTCAGTCAGATAGAGCACTTTATAAAGAACATATGCAAAAAATTTTGCTAAATTATCAAAACTTAGAAGTAATAGCAGATCCAGTAGTAAAATTCTTGTTTGAGAATAATAAGGTTATAGGATTTATTTGTCAGAGTGGCAAAGAAATAAGGACAAAAGAATTAATACTGACTACAGGAACCTTTTTAAATGGTTTGATACATATAGGCGAAACACAAATACCAGCAGGTCGTTTTGATGAAAAACCATCTACTGGTTTGAGCGAGCAATTGTCAAAATTCAAAATGCAAATTGGAAGATTAAAAACAGGAACACCTCCCAGACTAGATGGTGATACAATAAATTATGATGATTTGGAAATGCAGCCTGCAGACGACGATCATTACTATTTTTCTTTCTTAACGAATAAGATTGATAATAAGCAGATTAAATGCGGGATGACTTACACAAATAATGATGTTCATAAAATCATAAGTGATAATATTTCTAGAAGCGCTATGTATTCTGGTAACATTAAAGGAGTAGGTCCAAGATACTGTCCATCAATAGAGGATAAGATCGTTAAATTTAAGGAAAAAGAAAAGCATCAGATTTTTTTAGAGCCCGAAGGACTAAAGGACAATACTATTTACCCAAATGGCATATCAACTTCTCTTCCAGAGGAGATACAGCTCAAAATACTGGCTAAAATCAAGGGTTTAGAGCATGTTCGGATGAAGAGGGCTGGATATGCAATTGAGTATGATTATGTGGACCCAAGAGAGCTAAGAGCTACCTTGGAAACTAAAAAAATTAATTCTTTATTTCTTGCCGGGCAAATTAATGGAACTACAGGGTATGAAGAAGCTGCGGCTCAAGGATTGATAGCTGGGATTAATGCGGCTTTAAAAATCAAAAATCAAGAGGAGTTTGTTTTAGATCGATCAACTTCTTATATTGGCGTTATGATTGATGATCTCATTACTAAAGGAGTTACAGAACCCTATAGAATGTTCACATCAAGAGCTGAATATAGATTAACTTTAAGAGCAGATAATGCAGATCAAAGACTAACTGATTTCGGAATTAATCTAAATATAGTGAAACCTGAGAGAAAGAAAATATTTAACGAAAAGAAAAAAAATATTTTTGCTCTCAATAAAATTTTAAAAAATAATTATTTAACTCCCAATCAAGCTAAAAAATTTGAAATTAAAATTGCAATGGATGGAGTCAAAAGATCTTGTTTAGAGATTATGGGTCAGCGAAAAGTAAATATGGCAAAAATAAGGCAAGCATTTCCTGATATCCCTAGTTTTCCACGGTCCATAGAAAACCAAGTTGTAACAGATGCCCATTATATGGGTTACTTGGAAAGACAAGACAGAGATATCGAGTCATTTAAAAAAGATGAGTCCGTTGTTATACCCGAGGGTATAAATTATGAAAAATTAAGCGGCCTATCTAACGAGATCAAGAGTAAACTACTTCAAGTTAAGCCTAAAACATTAGGCCAAGCTATTCGTATAGATGGTGTAACGCCAGCAGCAATAATTATTCTTCTTTCACACATTAAAAAACTTAGATATAAAGCTACTGCTTAATGCAGCAGCTTGAAGTTATAAATATTCTTAAAAAGGATCTAAATTTTACTGATCAATCTATTGAAAAGCTCAAAGAATTTACAAAACTGGTTTTAAAGGAAAATAAAAATCATAATTTGATCTCGAAAAGTACAGAAAATCATATTTGGTTAAGACACGTTCTGGATTCGGCACAATTGGTTAAATTCATCGACTTTAGCTGCAATTCATTAGCAGATCTCGGCAGTGGCGCTGGATTTCCAGGTCTTGTTGTTGAAATATTCAATAAAAATAAGGCTTTTCACGTGAAATTATTTGAAAAATCACCGGTAAAAAGGCAGTTTCTATTTAAGGTGATTAAGGAATTGGGACTTAATGCAGAAGTTCTTGGGGACATTCGCGACGAAAAATTAGATACGGATATTATAATTTGTAGGGCGTTTAAGAAATTGGACTATGTAATACAAGTTTCACGTGAAATCGCCAAAAAACCGCATAAATTAATCATTTTAAAAGGTCAAAATGCACAGGTGGAGATAAATAAATCTTTTAAAAAAGAAAAATACCCTTATAAATTGGAAAATAGTATTACAGAAATTGATTCTAAAATAATTTTGATGAACTTTAATTAAAAATGGGAAAGTTAACTACATTAGCGGTTATAAATCAGAAAGGTGGAGTAGGTAAGACAACTACGGTTATAAATTTAGCAGCATCACTGTCCATAATGGGTCAAAATAATTTAGTTATAGATCTAGATCCACAAGGGAATGCAACAACAGGTCTGGGTAAAAGCAACAGCGATGAAACTAAAAATATTTATAATCTTTTAATAAAAAAAATTAATATCAATGATGTAATACAAAAAACTGAAATTAAAAATTTAGATTTAATAGGTTCTCACGTTAATCTATCTGGTCTTGAAGTAGAAACTGCAAGTGACTCGAATAGAGCATTCGTATTAAAAGAAATCCTTAATGGTGAAAAGGATGGGCTTTTAAAAAAATACGATAATATATTCATTGATTGTCCTCCTTCTTTAAGTCTATTAACTGTTATGGCCTTAGTAGCCAGTGATGAATTATTAGTGCCGCTTCAAACCGAATTCTTTGCCTTGGAAGGTATTACGCAACTTGTAAAAACTATTGATAGGATTAAAGAAAATCTGAATCCTAGTTTAAAGATAAGAGGCATATTATTAACTATGTTTGACAAAAGAAATAAATTATCTTCAGAAGTTGATAGAGAAGCAAGAAATTATTTTAAAGAAAAAGTTTACCAGACTGTAATTCAAAGAAATGTAAGATTATCAGAAGCACCGTCTCATGGACTTCCGTGTGTTATTTATGATAAAAATTGTGTCGGTAGTAAATCTTATTTTAAACTAGCTGAAGAATTTTTAAAAAATAATCAAATAGAGAGTGCTGCATGAGTCCAATAAAAAAAAAAGGATTGGGCAGGGGACTATCAGCTTTATTTGGAG
>CACBIC010000005.1 GCA_902539235.1 uncultured Pelagibacteraceae bacterium
GGTCATATTGTTCAGAAATTTCTTCTAAAAAAATATATATTAAAATAATTTCATAAAAGCTAAATTAGCTCTTATGAATAAACCTCTCTGGCAACCTTCTAAGAAGTTAAAACAGGACTCTATCTTACAAGATTTTTGTAACTATATAAATTTCAAATCCTCAAGTAATTTTAAAGAATTGTGGCAATGGTCAGTGAAAAATCCTGAAGAGTTCTGGTCAAAGTTTTGGGATTACTCAAAAATTATAGGAGACAAAGGATCAGTAATAATTAAAAAAAATAAAGTTTTTAACAAATCAAAATTCTTTCCAGACTCAAAACTAAATTATGCAGAAAATATTCTTAAGAAAAAATCAAACGATATTGCTATAAACTTTTTGTCTGAAAAAGGTTTTGAAGAACACATAACTTGGAATAATTTGTATGAAAAGGTTTGTAAATTTTCTAATTATCTTAAAAAGTTGAGTTTAAAAAAAGGTGATAGAGTTGCCGCGTATGTGCCTAACAAAATAGAAACCATAATCAGTTTTTTAGCCTGTGCTAAAAATGGGATTATATGGTCATCGTGTTCCCCAGATTTTGGAGTTCAGGGTGTGGTTGATAGGTTTAAACAAATTGAGCCAAAAGTTTTAATTACAAGTGATTATTATTTTTATAATGGAAAAAAAATTAATATTTTAGACAAAGTTGATGAAGTGATTAAACAAATCCCTTCGATTGAAAAAGTAATAGTTTATAATTATTACAAAAAAGAAAAAGAAAACTTAAAAAATTTTATTGATTTTGAAGAGACTTTAAATATTGTCTCAGATGAAACTTTTGAAAGGTTTGAATTTAATCATCCAATTTATATTCTTTTTTCAAGTGGTACGACTGGAAAACCGAAATGTATTACTCATGGAACTGGAAATGTACTAATTGAACATAACAAAGAGTTCATGCTTCATTGTGATATAAGAGATAACGAAAAGTTATTTTATTATACAACAACTGGTTGGATGATGTGGAATTGGTTGGTAGGGGGACTTGCTACAGGATCATCAATTTTTCTTTTTGATGGGGCTCCGGTTTATCCCAAGATAGATGTTCTGCTCGAATATTGTGAAAATAAAAAAATTAATTTATTCGGCGTTAGTGCAAAATATATAGATCATCTTAAGAACGAAAAGTACAATAATAAAAATTTAGACTTAAATTCTATTAAAATCATTACTTCGACTGGCTCTCCGTTAGCAGAGGAAAGTTTTAAATATGTATACGACAATATTAAGAAAGATGTTCACCTTGCTTCCATCGCCGGCGGAACTGATTTAGTTGGATGTTTAATACTTGGAAATCTTTTTTCAAATGTTCATAAAGGTGAGATCCAAGGGCAAAGTTTGGGTATTGATGTCGATGTCTTTACTGATGATGGAAATAGCGCAGCAGATGGAGATAAAGGAGAATTAGTCGTTAAACAACCATTTCCATCTATGCCAATTAAGTTTTGGGGAGATGAGGATGGTCAAAAATATTACAAAGCTTACTTCACTAGATTTAAAAATATTTGGCATCACGGAGATTTTATTGAAAGAACTAATAATAACGGATTTATAATGCGCGGTAGATCTGATGCTACATTAAATCCAGGGGGAGTGAGAATCGGAACCTCTGAAATTTATCAGCAAGTGGAAGACATAGATTTTATAACTGAGGGTTTGGTTGTAGGTCAAGATTTCGATAATGACGTTAGAATCGTTCTATTCGTTACAACTAAAAATGATCAGGAAATAGATGAAGAAAAAATTAAATTTATAAAATCTAGAATAAGAAAAAATTGCTCTCCAAAACATGTTCCTTCAATAATTATTAAAGTTCCAGAGATTCCAAGAACTAAAAGTGGAAAAATTGTAGAGTTAGCTGTGCGACAAGTAATTAATGGTGAAAAAATAAACAATAAAGAAGCTATAGCCAATCCTGAGTCTCTCGAGTTTTTTGCAAATCTGCCACAGCTAAAATTTTAGTGCGTCAGAAATATTAATTAAATTAAATTCTTAAATTTAATAAACTGCGTATAATCTTGGCTCTAGTCCCTAAATTTAAGTCATCTAGAGCCAGGACAAGTTAAAAATATTCAGCACAGTTTTTGTGTAACATTGAATGAAGCTCTATAAGTTTATCGAAACTATTGTTGTAACCTCCGCCAAGAACACCACATAAAGGAACATTCTTTGAGTAGAAGTTTTCAATTACAATCTGATCTCTTTTGTTAATACCCTCATCAGTTATTTTAAGTTTTCCCAATCTATCATTATGATGAATATCAACTCCTGCAACATAAAATACAAAATCATATTTGTTTTGATTTAACTTTTTTAGGTTTTCATTTAAAATATTAAGATATTCTCTATCTTCCATATTATCTCGTAGCTCAATATCAATATCACTCTTTGATTTTTTCGCAGGATAATTAGAGGCACAATGCATGCTAAAAGTGAGAACACTTTTATCATTTTGAAATATTTCTGAATTTCCATTTCCTTGATGAACATCCAAATCTAAAATTAAAATCTTTTTTGCATAACCTTTACTTTTTAAATAGTTTGCTGCAACAGCTGTGTCATTAAAAACACAGTATCCTGCTCCAAAATCGAAAGTTGCATGATGGCTTCCTCCTGCAGTATTACAAGCAAGCTTTGAGTCTAAAGCTAATTTACTTGCCAAAACAGTTCCTCCAGTTGCCACAAAAGATCTTCTTACAACACTATCATTTATTGGAAATCCAATTTTTTTTTGTGCTTTAATATCTAGTGTCTTATTTTTAATGTCGTTGATATATTTTAAAGAGTGAGAAGTTTTCATAGTTTCAATCGAGCACTCTTTAGGTATATGAAATTTTTTTACGACAGCAGCTTTTATTAAATGGTTGGCTAATGCACTAAACTTTTGTATTGGAAATTTATTATCATCATTTATTTTTGCAACGTAGTCAGGGTGATTTACAACCGGAAGGTCCATTAAAAGATAATATTTATCTTTCAACACACATTGCAATACCCATTCCACCACCGATACAAAGAGTCGCTAAACCTTTTTTGACATCTCTTTTGATCATTTCGTGAATTAGAGTAACGAGAATTCTTGTACCAGATGCACCAATTGGATGGCCTAAGGCAATCGCTCCGCCATTTACATTTACTTTTTCATTTGGAATAGATAGTGTTTTTATTACAGCTAAGCTCTGGGCAGCAAAAGCTTCGTTGATTTCAAATAAATCTACATCTTTGATGCTCCATCCAGCCAAATCTAAAGCTTTTTTTGTTGATGGTATTGGTCCTGTTCCCATTAAAGCTGGATCTACTCCACAACTTGCCCAAGATTTTATCGAAACTAATTTTTCTATATTTCTTTTTTCAGCCTCATCACTCGTCATTAGAGTAACAGCAGCTGCTCCATCATTTATACCTGACGCATTTCCTGCCGTAACAGTGCCATCCTTTTTAAATACTGGTTTTAATCTAGAAAGTGCATCTAAATTAATTCCCTTTCTTGGATGCTCATCTTTTTCAAAATTTAAATCAGCTTTTTTAGATTTAATTTTAAAGTTTATTATTTCATCTTTGAATTTACCCTCTTTTTGCGCCTCTAAAGCTTTTTCTTGAGAGTTAAGAGCAAACTTATCTTGTTCATCCCTTGTCACTTGAAATTTTTCTGCAACATTCTCTGCTGTTATTCCCATGTGATAACCATTAAATGCATCCCATAACCCGTCTTTAATCATTGTATCAATTAATTCTGCATCCCCTAATTTTTTACCATTTCTTAAATGGATCACATGTGGCGCTAATGACATATTTTCTTGACCACCAGCTACAAGTATTTTTGCATCACCTGATTTAATACTTTGAAAACCAGAAACCACAGATCTTATACCTGAACCACAAACTTGATTTACAACGTACGCAGGTTTTTCTTTTGGTACTCCTGATTTCATTGCTGCTTGCCTAGCTGGATTTTGACCACTACCTCCCGTTAAAACTTGACCCATAATAATTTCATCTAAATCATTATTATTCAATTTAGATTTAACTATAGCACTGGAAATAACAGCTGAACCTAAATCTTCTGCTTTAATATTTTTTAAAGATTTGCCTAGTGACCCAACAGCGGTTCTAATTGCTGATGTAATATAAATATTTTTCATTATTTTAAATCTATATCTTTAATATTTCTTTTCAATTAAAATATCTTTTCTAGCAAGACCAATTAAAATTCCTATTAATAAGAATAAATATGTTGTGTTTCCTGTTGTAAAAAAACTTCCGGTACTTTTTATAGGAAATATTTCAGCGATAAATAAAAAAATAAAAGCTATAATAATTTTATTATCATTCAATTTTGATTTTAAAAAATATTTTTTTAAGAATGTAAGATGCAAAATTATAATAAAAATAATAGATATTAAAAAAAATCCAACAACACCTGTTTCAGTAAGGATCTCTAAATAGTAATTGTGGGGATGCATATTACAAATAAATTTTGAGTTTTTATCAATATTAGATCTTTCATGACAATAATACCTAAAGTTTTTTATACCTCCTCCAATATATTTATTCATTAACCAAGTGCCGTGAAATGAAGTGAATTCTTTAAGGTATGGTGGTTTTCTTTTACTAGAAAAGTCTTTTTCAAGAACTATTGTCATCATTTGAGAAATTTGAGTATAAAATGCCATATAATTATATTTAACTTTATTATTAAAATTAAATAATAATGAAAAAATGAGAATAAAAAGTATTATTGATGGCAAAAAATATTTTCTAGTTTGTTTCTGAAAAAGAACAATTAAAGAGACAGTAAATAAAAATAGTATTAGGGGCATTCTATTGCCCGACAAAACAATACCTATGAAAAAAATAATAAATAAAATGGGAATTATAATTTTAAGATATTTACCAAATTGGTTTGAATAAAATAATGGAATTAAAAAAAAAGAAAAAATAGAAAATCTTTGAATGTACCCCCCTGCAATTAACTCATCACCGAAAGGCCCACCAAGTTTGTTCTTAATTCCTTCATATCCAAAGATATCAGTCCCATTGAAAAATTGATAAATAATATCAAAACTAACAAAAACAGACATTAATGTGCATGAGGAAAAAAAATATTTTAAATTTAAAGTATTTGTTTCAACAAGATATCTTAAAACAATATATAAAAGTAAATATTTTAAAAAAAAAATAGATTTTATAATTGTAGTAAAATACCCTTTCCAAGCTAAACTTATAGAGTAAAAATAGTAATCATTAATTATGCCGGTCAATAAAACTAAAAAAAAGAATGCAAAAAATAACTTATCTAAAACAAAGTATCTAATTTTAAATACCTTGTTACCATATAAAATTAATGTCGATAAAATTAGCAATATTAAATTAATATTTACAATCATATTACCAGCAATAAAACTCACTGGAATTAAAAATATTAATAAATTTATATAATTAGATTTACTGACTTGAAATTTTGATAATAAATACATTTTTTTAAAACTATGTTATTTATTTACCACATGAGATAAATATAAAAAATTAAATTTAGTAATTTATATAAATTCTGCGCCTGTAGCTCAACCGGATAGAGCGCTTGGCTACGGACCAGGAGGTTCTGGGTTCAAATCCTAGCAGGCGCACCAAAAATGAAAAATATATTTAAACATAAAGAGATAATTTTCCTTTTATTTGCAAGTTTTGCTGCGAGAGTTTTTATATCTTATTTTTACTCAGATACTGTTTTGAGAAATGAGTGGTCAATGATTCTTCATAATTATCAAATTTCAGGAATTTTCGGTTTTAATGTCGTTATTGGTGAGAGTCATGCAATTCCAAAGTTTGCAGAAATTGGTGAGAGAGTCTTGCCAACAGCTTTTATGCCACCATTGTATTTATATTTTATTTATTTTGTAAAAAATTTATCAAATGAATTATTTGCTATAGCTCCGCTAATAGTTTTTTTACAAATCGTGATGAGTTTAATATCTATATTTATGATTTATATAATTATTAAGAATCTTACAGAGAGTAAATTCTTAACAAGATTTTTTACTATTGCTTTTGCTTTTTTTCCAATTAATGTTTATGCGTCATCACAAATATCTTCAGTAAGTTTGCAAATATTATTATCATTAATATTTTTTTATTACTTACTGTTAATTTTTAAAAAAAATAAATTGAAATATATCTTAATTTTTTCAGTTATAGGCGGTTTATTGATTTTAATTAGAGGTGAATTTTTAATACTGTACTTTTTCACTTTATTCTACTTTTTTATTTTTTATAAAAGACAATTGAAATTAATTTTAGTCTCTTTATCCTTAACACTACTTACTATTTCACCATATCTTACAAGAAATTATTTATATTTTGATAACTTAACTCTTACTAAATCATTTGGATATAATCTACTTAAAGGAAATAACCCCTCTTTCAAAGCGGAGGGAGATATAGAACTTATTGAAAAAATAAAAAAAAGCGAAAAAAATATAACATTAGATAATAAATATGAATTTGAGCTCGATAAAATATTTAGAGATAAAGCTTTAAATTTTATTAGAAATAATCCTATAGAATATTTTAAACTATATTTGCTAAAAATTTTTTCTTTTTTATTTTTTGATATTAATTCGTCATACCCATATTATTATAACTTTTTTCATATAGTCCCAAAACTAATTATATCAATCACAAGTTTAATCGGTGCTATTACATTAATTAATAAAAAAGGATTCTTTCAGTATTTATCTTTTTACTTTTTTTTAAATATTTTTTTATTTTCTGTTTTTTTTATTTTACCGAGGTATAGTTTGATTCTACTTCCAGTTCAAATTTTACTATCTATTAATTTTATTAAATATCTAAGAAGAAAATTCTTTAATTAATTCTTTTATAATTACTTTTGTAGAGTATTTTTGTTTCCAAGCGGGATAGTCCTTTTTGAATTTTTTCATATTGCTCACATACCAAACATGATCACCAACACGATTTTTTCTAAAATATTTCTTTTTGATTTTAATTTTAACCATTTTCTCAATTATATTAATAGCTTCAAGAATAGAGCAGTTTGAAAATCTTCCTCCACCAACATTATATATTTCACCTTTAGTTGGTCTTTTGTAGAATTCCCAAAAACATTTTACTAGGTCGTTGCTATGAATGTTATCTCTAACTTGCTTGCCTTTATACCCGATTATATTATATTTTTTTTTCTTAAGACTAATTTTAACAAGATAGGATAGAAATCCATGCAGTTGTGCCCCAGAATGATTAGGCCCTGTAATACAACCAGCTCTAAAACAAGTAGTTTTTAGACCAACGTTTTTACCATATTCTTGAACTATTACGTCTGCATATGTTTTTGAAGCTCCGAAAAAACTATGAGTACAATCATCTACAGACATATTTTCATCTATACCCTGATAAAATTTATGATTTTTTTTAATCTCCCATCTTGTTTTTTTTTCAATCAAAGGCAAAAAATTAGGATTATCTCCGTAAACTTTATTTGTGGACATAAAAATAAAAGGTGCATTAGGTGAAAAAATTCTTGTAAGCTCAAGAAGGTTTAGCGTTCCTTTTGCGTTAATATCAAAGTCGATAAATGGTTTTTTTTTAGCCCAATCATGAGATGGCTGAGCAGCGCAATGAATGATTATAGATATTTTATTTTTAAATTTTCTGAAAATTTTTTTTAATGAATTATAGTTTCTTATGTCAACATTGTAATGCCTATATTTTTTTATAGATGATTTTAGTTTTGATTTGATCCATGACGTGTCACCATCTTTTCCAAAAAAAAATCTTCTTGCGTTATTTTCTATACCTACAATTTCAAAACCTTTCTTTGAGAAAAATAATGCTGACTCAGATCCTACTAAGCCACAGGAACCCGTTATTAAAGCTACTTTCATTTGAAATAATCTCTCATATTATTTTTAACTAGCCAGGAGTAAATATCTTTTAAAGTTTTATCTAAATTAATTTCTGGTTTCCATCTGTATGTTTTAAATATTTTACTATTATTAGTTATATAATAAGGAATATCATAATTTGAGGTACGTTTTACTTTTTTTATTAAAACCTTATTACCAGTTAGTTTAATACATTTGTTTGTTAAGTTTTTAAGAGAGGTATAATTTTTAAAGCCACCACCTACATTAAAAGTCAAGTTATTTATTTTATTAATTTTTTTTATTTGTAGTAGAATTATTCTACATACATCATTGATATGTATTATATCTCTTACTTGATGGCCTTCGCCTCCAAAACCTATGTATGATAATTTTTTTTTAAAAAAATGCCTAGCGACCCATAAGGGAACAAAACCTTGATCTTGTTTACCAAATTGCCACGGACCAGCGATTACTCCAAATCGATTAATTATATATTTCATTTTTTTTTCATAAAAAAATTCTTTTATAAGTTTTTCTGAAGCTAATTTAGTAAATCCATAAAGAGAACTTGCAGCATCTGTCTCAAAACGTTCATCAATTGTTTTATCAATCTTAAGTGGCCTTTTTAAATCCAAATTTTTAATTAACTTTTTTAAGGATTTAATTGAATATACTCTACTTGATGATAAAAAAATTATATTAGATTTATCTTTAATGCATTTTTTTAAAATATTATATGTGCCGACTAAATTAGTGTTAAAAACTTGATCAGGGTTTTTTTTTGATGCTTCAATAGCTGGCTCTGCGCAACAATCAATTATCAAATTGAACCTACTTAAATTTCCTATTTTTTTTGAATTACTTACATCTATTCTTAAATTAGTAATTTTTTCTCTTTTTAACCTCTTCTCATTTACCTCTGAACCTTTACGTATTAGATTATCTAAACTTAAAACATTAGCATTTTTTATTCTTTTTTTTAGAAAGATTGCAAGATTAGACCCAACAAAACCACATCCTCCTGTGATAAGTATTTTCATAAACTTTTAAATATCTTATTAATTTAATAATGTATTAAATAATTAATTATATGTTGTCCATAATAATTCCAGCAAGAAATGAGTCAGATAATTTAGAAGATATTTTGAATTATTTTAAAAATGGCATGGGTACAATAAATTATGAAGTAATACTAATTAATGATTTCAGTGAGGACAATACATTCGAGAAAGCAAAAGAAATTTTTCAAAGCCATAAAAATTTTAAAATACATAATAATAATAAAAAAGGTTTAGGCGGTGCGATAAATTTAGGTATAGAAAAAAGTAGTGGAACAAAAATATGTATCATGATGGCAGATTTATCAGATGATATAAATGATTTAAAAAAATATGATAATTTACTCGAAGAAAAAAATCTAGACGCTGTACTTGGTTCGAGATTTTTAAAAGACTCGAAAGTACTAGACTATCCAATAAAAAAACTTGTCTTAAATAGAATATTTAATTTTTTTGTAAGTTTGATTTTTTTGAATAGTTACAATGATTATACAAATGCTTTCAAGATATACAAAAAAGATGTTCTTCAAACATTGATGCCTTTTGTTTCTGAAAGTTTTAATATTTTTTTAGAAATTCCCTTAAAGATTATAAGTAGGAATTATTCATACGAAGTTATAAGTATAAATTGGCTAGGTAGAAAAAAAGGAAAAGCAAAATTTAAGATCAAAGAACTTAGATCTAAATATTTGTTTACATTATTATATTGTTTTTTTGAAAAAATACTATTAAATATTAAAAAATAATTTTTTATGTCTTTACAAAAAGCTGTTGTTGTATTTTTTATATCGGTATTAGTAATCTTATTAATTTTAACTTATATTTTATAAATAGCTTAAAAATAATAAAATTACACCAAGTAAAACTCTATAAATAACAAAAATATTTAAGCTAAATTTTTTCACAAAATGCAAAAAATATTTTATTGTCAATATTGAAAATAAAAAAGATAAAATAATACAAAGTAAATTCATTATTGAAAAATTAATATTGTTCGAAGATATTATATTTTTTAATCCAAATAGTGATACAGCACCTAAAGTTGGTAGAGACAATAGAAATGATATTTTTGTGGAGTCAAATCTATTGAAATTTAAGATCCTTGCAGCTGTTAAGGTTATACCCGATCTACTTACGCCAGGAATCAAAGACAAAATTTGAAAAGTACCAATAAATATTGCTGATTTAAAACTAAAGTTACTTTCAATATTTTTACTTAGATCGCACTTATCACTAAGATATAGTATTATACCGAATATCAAAGTGGTCCATGCAATTACCTTTACGTTTCTTAAATTTTCAATTAAATTGGTTTCAACTAAAAAAAAACCAATTAACATTACTGGTATAGAGGAAATTAAGATTTTTAAAAAAAGAATTTTATTTTTTACAAAATTTAAAATATCTTTATAGAAATAACAAAGTACTGCTAAAAAAGAACCAATATGTAAACTTACATCAACTAAAAGACTCTGTTCTTCAAAATTAGTATAATTTGAAAATAAAATTAAATGAGAAGAAGAGCTTACAGGTATAAACTCTGTTATTCCTTGAATTAAAGATAATAAAAATATTTCAATCATAGTCTCTCAAAAATTAATAAAATTGAAGGTTGTTTTTTTAATGACATTATTAATTGCATATCAGGTATGCATAAAAATACATTAAAAATAAGGGAATTATAAATTATAGGTAAATAACATTGACCTTAAAATTCTATTAATTTTAATATTTTTTTACTATTTTGCAAAATTATGAAAAAAAAAATGCTCCAATTTGTAGACTTAAATCAGGAAACACCGGTTAAAAGATCTACAATAAAGAGAAAAAAAGATTTTAACGAGATTTATAATGAATTCGTTACTGAAAAAGCAAAAGAACAATCGAGCAGATGTTCACAATGCGGCGTGCCTTTTTGCCAAATTCATTGTCCTCTAAGCAACAATATACCTGATTGGTTAAAATTAACAGCCGAGGGAAGATTAAAAGAGGCTTACGAAATTTCACAAAGCACAAATAATATGCCTGAAGTATGTGGAAGAATTTGTCCTCAAGATAGATTATGCGAAGGAAATTGTGTAATCGAACAATCTGGTCATGGAACAGTCACTATCGGATCTGTGGAAAAATATATTAATGATACGGCTTGGGAAAAAGGTTGGGTAAAACCAATAAAAGTTAAGAAAGAGCTCAAACAGTCAATCGGGATTATAGGTGCAGGACCAGCTGGCATGGCATGCGCTGAAGAATTAAGAAAATCTGGTTACCAAGTTACTATATACGATAGATATGATAGACCAGGAGGGCTTTTAATATACGGAATTCCAAACTTTAAACTTGAAAAATTTGTTGTAGAGAGAAGAACTAAACTTTTAAAAGAAAGTGGTATTAAGTTTGTTCAAAATTTCGAAGTTGGTAAAAATGATACACTTTATGGTCTAAAGAAAAAGCATGATGCAATTTTAATTGCAACTGGAGTTTATAAAGCTAGAGAAATCAATATTGAAGGTCATAATTTAAAAAACATTTTCCCTGCTATGGATTTTTTAACAGCCTCAAATAGAAAAGGATTAGGAGATAAAGTTCAGTTATTCGACGACGGTACTTTAAACGCTGAAGGCAAAGATGTAGTAGTCATTGGTGGTGGGGACACTGCTATGGATTGCGTAAGAACATCTATCAGACAAAAAGCAAAATCAGTAAAATGTTTATATCGTAGAGATAGGGAAAATATGCCTGGTTCTGCAAGAGAAGTTGGTAATGCGATAGAGGAAGGGGTGGAGTTTGTATGGTTAACAAGCCCAAAAAGATTTATTGGAAATTTAAAAGTTGAAGAAGTAGAAGTATTAAAAATGAAATTAGGAGATCCAGACTCATCAGGAAGAAGACGGCCAGAAACACAATCAGGATCAGAATATAAAATAAAAGCAGACCTAGTAATAAAATCTCTGGGATTTGATCCAGAAAATTTACCCAAATTATTTAATGCGGAAGAATTAACTATTTCAAAATGGGGAACAATAAAAATTGATCTTAAGACAATGCAAACAAATTTAGATGGTGTATTTGCTGCAGGAGATATAGTAAGAGGAGCCTCATTAGTAGTTTGGGCAATAAGAGATGGCAGAGATGCTGCAGTTCAAATCGAAAAGTATTTGCAATCAAAAGAAAATAAATCAGTCAAAGCAGCTTAAAATGGATACATATAAAAAAAATAAATCTCTTTTAGAAAGAACTCATAATTATAAATCTGACATGGAACATGATGCATGTGGTGTTGGACTTATTGCATCAACTAATGGAAAAAAAACTAGAAAAGTCGTTGAATACGGTATTGAAGCTTTAAAAGCTATTTGGCACCGAGGAGCAGTGGACGCAGATGGTAAATCTGGTGATGGAGCAGGCATACAGATAGAAATTGCCCCTGAATTTTTCAAGGAGAAAATTTTAGCTACAGGCCATACACCAGATGACAATAACAGAATTTGTGTAGGAATGGTTTTCTTGCCAAGAACCGATTATTCAGAACAGGAAAAATGCAGGGAGATCATAGAGTCTGCCTTACTAGAGGCAAATTATTACATTTACGGATGGAGACAGGTACCAATCAACCCTAGTGTTCTTGGAAAAACTGCTGATCAAAGTCGACCTGAAATAGCCCAAGTAATGTTTAAAAAAAATGAAAACTTAAAAACTAATGACCTTGAAAGGGATCTTTTTGAAACTCGAAAGAAGATTGAGAAAATAGCTAGAAATAGTCAACTAAAGGAATTCTATATTTGCTCGTTTAGTTCAAGATCGATCGTATATAAAGGAATGTTTTTAGCAGAAATGCTTTCCGAATTTTATCCCGACCTTAATGATAAAAAACTTACATCAAGATTTGCCGTTTTTCATCAAAGATACTCAACTAACACCTTTCCTAGTTGGGACCTAGCTCAACCATTTAGGACGTTAGCACATAATGGTGAAATCAATACTCTTAAAGGTAATATAAATTGGATGAAAATTCATGAGCAGGATATGTCAAGCTCATTATTTAAAAATGTAAAAAACCTGCAACCTGTCATTAGAAGCACGTCAGACTCAGGCGCACTTGATAATGTATTTGAATTGTTAGTGCATTCTGGAAAATTAGCTCCATTAATAAAATTAATGATGATACCTGATGCTTGGTCTAAAAGAAGCAAGACTGTTCCAAAAAATCATCAGGATTTATTTAATTTTTTAAATAGCACTATAGAACCTTGGGACGGACCCGCTGCAATATGTGCAACAGATGCGAAATGGGTTTTAGCATCATCGGATAGAAATGGGTTGAGACCGCTAAGGTATACCATTACATCAGATGATTTATTTTTTGCTGGTTCAGAGACAGGAATGATTAAAATACCTGAAGAAAATATTATTGAAAAAGGAAAATTGGGACCAGGTCAAATAATTGCGATTGATTTAAAAAGAGGCAAGTTGTTTAAGGATAAAGATATTAAAGATTTGTTAGCTAAAGATTATAAAAAATATAGCAAACAAATAATTGATTTAGAAAAAAAAATTTCAAATGAAAATGAAAAGCCTAATTATACAAGTGAAGAATTAAGGAAGAGACAATATTTATCAGGTTTAAGTGTAGAAGACTTAGAGTTGATACTTCATCCAATGGCTGAGGAAGGAAAAGAGGCATCAGGCTCAATGGGTGACGACACACCAGTTGCCGTACTGTCTAGTCATTTCAGACCAGTATCTCATTATTTTAGACAAAATTTTAGTCAAGTAACTAATCCGCCAATCGACTCTTTGAGAGAAAATAAGGTCATGAGTTTAAAAACAAGATTTGGCAATCTTGGTAATATCTTAGATTTTGACAACCTAACAGAGGAAAATATATATGTTTTAGATAGTCCCATTCTTACAAATTCACAGCTAAAAAAATTCAAAAAGTTTTTTTCAAAAAAAACAAAAGAAATTGACTGTACATTCGATATATCTTCTTCACTTAAAGACAGAATCGATAAAATTCGAGAGGAGGCTGAAACTTCTGTTAGAGAAGGAAGCACGTGTATAGTTCTTTCTGATAAAAATATTTCAAATAATAAAGCTAGTATACCAAGTATATTAACTGTAGGAGCAGTACACTCCCACTTAGTAAAGCTTGGGCTTAGAGGGTATTGTTCTTTAAATGTTGAATGCGCAGACGCACTTGACACACATTCTTTTGCAATTTTAATTGGAGTGGGAGCAACAACTGTAAACCCTTATTTAGCTATAGATAGTATTTATCAAAGATATGAAAAAAAATTGTTTGGAAAATCTGATTTTGAAAGTTGCGTTGTTAAGTTTAAAAAATCAATAGATGCTGGTTTACTTAAAATAATGTCTAAAATGGGTATATCAGTGATTAGTTCTTATAGAGGAGGATGTAATTTTGAAGCTGTTGGGCTTAGTAGAGCTATTGTGTCCGACTATTTTCCAGGAATGTCGTCAAGAATATCGGGTATAGGGGTTATTGGGATAGAGAAAAAAATTAAAGAGCTCCATGCAAAATTTAATTCAAAAAATGTTTTTACTTTACCTATTGGCGGTCTTTACAGATATAGAAAAAGCGGCGAAGATCACCAATATCAAGGAAAATTAATTCATTTGCTTCAAAGTGCGGTGGGTAGTGGATCCTATGAACAATACAAAAGGTATTCGGCTGGAATACATAATCTACCACCAATAAATATTAGAGATTTATTAGAATTTAAAAAATCTAGAGATAAAATAAATATCGATGAAGTCGAACCACTAGAAAACATTTTGAAAAGATTTGGTAGCGGAAGTATGTCACACGGTGCTTTATCTGCCGAAGCTCATGAAACATTAGCAACAGGCATGAATAGAATTAAGGGTGCTTCTTGCAGTGGAGAAGGAGGTGAAGACGCAAAAAGATTTAAAGTTTTATCTAATGGAGATAGTGCAAATTCAAGAGTAAAGCAGATTGCCTCTGCGAGGTTTGGCGTAACAGTAGATTATTTAAATAATGCCAATGAAATAGAAATTAAAATTGCTCAAGGTGCGAAACCAGGAGAGGGAGGTCAGCTGCCAGGTTTTAAAGTTACTGATGAAATAGCTCGACTTAGACACTCTACACCTGGAGTAACTTTAATCTCTCCTCCACCGCATCATGATATTTATTCTATAGAGGATTTGGCTCAATTAATTTACGATTTAAAACAAATTAATCCAAAAGCACGAGTAGGAGTTAAGCTTGTTGCATCGACAGGAATTGGAACTATTGCTGCTGGAGTCGCAAAAGCAAAAGCAGATATAATCTTGATATCTGGTCACTCAGGTGGAACTGGAGCTAGTCCTCAAACAAGTATTAAATATGCTGGAATACCTTGGGAGATGGGGCTAACTGAGGCTAATCAGGTTTTAACTTTGAACAATTTAAGACACAACGTGACTCTTCGTACTGATGGAGGATTGAAGACTGGAAGAGATGTAGTAATTGCGGCAATGATGGGGGCAGAGGAATATGGTATGGGAACATCTTCATTGGTTGCAATGGGATGTATAATGGTAAGACAATGTCACTCTAATACTTGTCCAGTTGGAGTTTGTAGTCAAGACACTTCTTTAAGAGAAAAATTTACCGGAACTCCTGAAAAAGTTGTTAACTTATTCAAATTTGTAGCAACTGAGGTAAGAGAAATTTTAGCTTCTCTAGGATTTAAATCTATTAATGAAATTATTGGGCGTACGGATCTCCTTTCTCAAGTAAATAAAGGTGCATCGAATTTAGATGATCTAGACTTAAATCCCTTGCTAGTCCAAACAGACCCAGGAGAAAATTTAAGATATTGCAAAGACAATCATATTAATAAAGTACCTGAAACATTAGATGAGAAGATTTGGTCTGATATTAAAGACAAAATTAGTACTTCGGGTCAAAATAATTTTGAATATGAAATTGAAAATACATCAAGATCTGTTGGTACGAGACTTTCTCATCATGTTTATAAAAAATATGGCAATGAAAAACTTACTGATGATACCATAAATATAAAATTAACCGGATCTGCTGGTCAGTCTTTAGGAGCCTTTTTAACTAAGGGAATAACTTTAACAGTTGAAGGCGACTGTAATGATTATGTCGGCAAAGGTCTCTCAGGGGGCAAAATTATAGTAAGAACTTCCAAAAAAAGTAAACTAGTTGCAGATCAAAACACAATAATTGGAAATACGGTTTTATATGGAGCTACAAAAGGAAAACTTTATGCATCTGGACAAGCAGGAGAAAGATTTGCAGTAAGAAATTCCGGAAGTTTTGCAATTGTTGAGGGATGTGGAGCACATGGATGTGAATACATGACAGGCGGAACTGCAATTATCTTAGGCTCAGTTGGAGATAATTTCGGTGCTGGAATGACCGGCGGTATGGCATTTATTTATGATGAAAAAAACGAATTTGAAAACTTTGCTAATCCCGCATCAATAATATGGCAATCTGTAGAAACTGACTACTGGAAAAAATTTTTAAAAGAAAACATTAAAGATTTTGAAAATAAAACTTTTTCCTCAAAGGCAAAAAAAATACTTAAAAATTTTGAGGCTGAACTAAAAAATTTCAAACAAGTTTGCCCTGTTGAAATGCTTGATAAGTTAGAAAATCCAATCAGTTTAAAGCCTCATATTAAGAAGGCTGGTTAATGAGTAAATTAAAAGTCTTTTGCTTTGGCTTTGGACAGGTAGCAGAAAGTTTCATTAACAAATTAATTATTGAGAAAAAAGATTTTGATTTAAGTATTACCACAAGGCAAGAAACTCACCAAATAGAATTTAATAATTTGAAGATAACGTCCTTCCTTTTTAATAATGATCAGTTTGACGATACTTTAAAGATAAAACTAAAGGATGCGAATCACATATTAATTTCTATTCCACCTGTAAACGGTGAAGATATAGTGGCAAACTTTCTTGATACTAACTATGAAAAAATAGAAAATTGTAATTGGGTTACCTATCTATCAGCTACTAGCGTTTATGGTGACCACAAAGGTGACTGGGTAAACGAAAAAAGTGAGACCAAACCAACATCACCAAATGGTATAAATAGATTAAAGGCAGAAAATATTTGGAAAAGTTTATCAAGCAAAAAAAATTTTCCACTACAAATTTTTAGATTAGCTGGAATTTATTCAAATAAGTTTAATATTTTAAAAAGATTACAAAATGGCAATGTTCAAATAGTGAATAAAAAAAATCATTTTTTTTCAAGAATTCACGTTGAAGATATAGCTAATATTTTATTTAAGTCATTAGATAATTTTAAAAATAACGAGACATATAATATTTCTGACGATAAGCCAGCTTCACAATTTGATGTAGCCAACTACGGGGCAAGATTATTGAATTTAGATCTACCAAAATCAGTGAAACTCGAGGAAGTAGAAAGTGAAATGCTTAAAAATTTTTATAAGGATTCTAAAAAAGTGGATAATAAGAAAATGAAACTATTCTTCAATTACAATTTAAAATATCCAACTTATGAAGAGGGATTAAACAATATTTTTAACAATAATATTTAATTCCTCAATTATTTTTCTTAATTGATTTTGATTAGATAAGCTATGGTCTCCACCTTTAATTATAACTATTTTCTTTTTTGCTTTACTGAATAACTTTAAAACGTATTTAGAGAAAATAGTAGGCACAACTTCATCCTTTTGTCCGTGTATCATTGTGATACTAATATTTGAGTTTACTTTTTTATGTAAAACTTTATTTTTTTTTCCATCCTTTATTAGTTGTAAAGTAATTGGGTATTCATATCCTCCATTCTTAATTAAAACTTTTCTTGTTTTAAGTAACTCCTTTTTTGTTTTCATTGGAAATTTATTCCACATCAATCTTGTTAAAAATTCTGGAGCTGAACCTATTCCAACAAAACCTTTAATTTGTGATTTAAAGTATTTGAATTGATTAATTGCAATCCAACTACCCATGCTAGATCCAATTAAAATAAAATTTTTCTTTTTAATAATTTTTTTAATTATTCTCTTTGTATCACTAGTCCAAATACTAATATTACCTTTAGTGAAAACCCCTGAGGACTTTCCATGCCCAGAGTATTCTAAACCTAAAAAGCCCAATTTGTTCTTTCTAGCAAACTTAAAAAAAGTTTGAGGTTTTTTGCCTTCTAAATCAGACATGAAACCATGTAAAAAAACCAAATAAATTTTTTCTTTGGAGTAATTATGAGAATATCTTAGCTTTTTAGTCTTTGAAAATTTTAAAAATTTAAATTTTTTCATATAACGAACACTTAATTTGTTATTATATATAAAGAATATGATTACTAAAATAAATGTTTTACAAGTTATTCCTAAACTTGGTTATGGAGGAGCCGAGACCGGCTGTTATGATATTGCTCATTATTTGGCGGAACAAAACTGTGGTTCATTTATCGCAACATCTGGTGGAGATTTATTGAAATTCGTAAAAAAAAATAAAGTAGGAATTTTTAAACTTCCTGTTCATTCAAAAAATCCAATCATGATTATTCTTAATTCGTTATTGCTATCATTATTAATTCTTATAAAAAAAATAAATATTGTTCATGCAAGAAGTAGGGCACCAGCATGGTCCTGCTACTTTGCATGTTTAATGACTAATACAAATTTTGTTACCACGTTTCATGGCACTTATAATTTTAAAAGTAGGTTAAAAAAATTTTATAATAGTATAATGCTGAGATCAAAACTTACTATAGCTGGATCGAATTTTATTTTTGGACATATAAATGATAATTATAGTGAATATTTAAATAAAAAAAAAAAATTAAGAGTAATTTTTAGAGGAATTAATATTGATTATTTTAATTCAAAAAATATTTCAATTTTAAAACAAGAAAAATTAAAAAAAGAATGGAACCTAGAGGCTAATAAATTTACTATCTTAATGCCAGGTAGATTGACCTATTGGAAAGGACAAGATAAATTTATTGAAGCATTAAATATTCTGGTTGAAGACTACAACTTAACTAATTTTCAAGGTATTTTACTTGGTTCAGATCAAGGAAGAAAAGTCTATACTAAAAAACTTTTAAGTTTAGTTGAAAGATATAGTCTTACAAAAAAAATTCATTTCATAAATCATTGTAAAGAAATGCCATTAGCTTATTCTCTTGCTGATGTGGTAGTTTCTGCTTCAATTGAACCAGAAGCATTTGGTCGAGTCGCAGTTGAGTCTCAGTCTATGGGAAAACCTATTGTTGCAAGTAATATTGGGGGATCAAAAGAAACAGTTTTAAATAAAAAATCTGGTTTTTTATACAAACATGACGATCCAAGAGAACTTGCTAAAAATTTAAATACTGTTATTCAATTAAATCAAGAGGAGTTGAAATTAATGGGAAACGAGGGTAGAAAAAACGTTGCTAAAAAGTTTGATGTTGACTTAATGTGTGACTCAAATTTAAGAGAATATAAAAAGTTATTAGTTAAATAATGCCTGAAATTCAATTATTAGATGGAAAAAAAATTCCTTTTGTAAAATCTATAAGTGGATTTGAGCTTACAAAAAAAATTAGTAAATCACTTGAGAAGTCAGCATTAATTATGGAAGTTGATGGTGAGTTAAAAGACCTTAGTCATGAAATAAAAAAAGATTCAAAAGTAAGACTTATAACATCAAAAGATAAAGAAGGTTTAGAAGTCATAAGACATGATGCTGCTCATATTATGGCTATGGCTGTTCAAGAACTATATCCAGGTACCCAAGTAACTATTGGCCCTGTAATAGAAAATGGTTTTTATTATGATTTCGCAAGAAAAGAACCTTTTACTAGTGATGATTTAAAAAAAATTGAAAAAAGAATGTCAGAAATAATTGATAGAGATGTTAAAACTAAAAGAGAGGTTTGGAAAAGAGAAAAAGCTATAAAACATTTTAAAAATATTGGTGAAAAGTATAAAGCAGAAATTATTGAGAGCATACCTATAAATGAGGAACTATCTATATATCATCATGGAGATACTTGGCACGATCTGTGTAGAGGTCCGCACCTAGCCTCATCAAGTAAAATTGGAAAAGCTTTCAAATTAACTAAAGTATCTGGAGCGTATTGGCGAGGCAACTCTGATAACGAAATGTTGCAAAGGATTTATGGAACTTGCTGGAGTTCTAAAAAAGAGTTAGACGAATACCTTCATCGTTTAGAAGAAGCTGAAAAGAGGGACCACAGAAAACTTGGTAAAGAGATGGACCTTTTTCACTTCAGGGAAGAAAGTCCAGGGTCAGTCTTTTGGCATGAGAAAGGTTGGCTATTGTTTCAGAGATTAATCGAATACATGCGAATGAAACAACGTTTAGCAGGGTATAAAGAAATTAATACCCCTGAACTTTTAGATAAAACTTTATGGGAAAAATCTGGCCATTGGGAAAAGTTTGGCGAACATATGTTTACATCTGAAACTCCAGATGAGAAAACTTTTGCTGTAAAACCCATGAACTGTCCAGGATGTGTTCAGGTTTTTAATCAAGGTTTGAAAAGTTATAGAGATTTACCCTTGAAGCTTTCAGAGTTTGGAAAAGTTCATCGATATGAACCTTCGGGTGCCTTACATGGATTATTAAGAGTTAGAGCCTTCACGCAGGACGATGCTCATATATTTTGTACAGAGGATCAAATTACAGAAGAGTCTTTGTCCGTAACAAATTTAATTTTAGAAATATATAAAGATTTAGGTTTTAATGATGTAATTTTGAAATACTCTGATAGGCCAGAGAAACGAGTCGGAGATGATAGCGTTTGGGATAAATCAGAGTCAGCTCTTTTAACTGCAATTAAAAAATCTAAACTTAAATATACAATTAATAAAGGAGAGGGTGCTTTTTATGGTCCTAAAATTGAATTTGTTTTAAGAGATGCTATTGGAAGAGACTGGCAATGTGGAACACTTCAAGTAGATTTAAATTTGCCTGGAAGGTTAGGTGCAACATACGTAGCTAAGGATGGAACAAAAAAAATTCCAGTAATGTTACATCGAGCTTTATTTGGCTCATTAGAGAGATTTATTGGAATTTTAATTGAAAACTACGCAGGTAAGTTGCCATTTTGGTTGTCTCCAGCACAAGCCGTAGTATGTCCAATTACAGAGGAGAACAATAATTATGTTAAAAAGTTATTTGAAGATTTGTTTAAAGAAGGTATAAAATGCGAAATGGATTTAAGGAATGAAAAAATAAATTATAAAGTAAGAGAGCACTCTCTAGCAAAAATTCCTTATATAATTGTCTGCGGGAAGAAAGAAGTTGCAGAAAATACGGTTACTGTTAGAAAACTTGGATCAGACAAACAAGAAGTTATCAAAAGAGTAGATCTTATTAAAAATATGCTAGACCTAAATAAGTTGCCTTTAAATTAAGTGTCGAACTCAAAACCAAATTATTTTCAAAGAAGAACAAAACCTCAAGGGCCAAGGGCTAACGAGCGTATACGTGCTTTGGATGTGCAAGTTATTGGAAGCGATGGAAAAAACCTTGGTGCTATGCCTTTAAAACAAGCAATAGATTTAGCAAAACAAGAAGATTTAGATCTTATTGAAATATCACCTAATGCTAATCCTCCAGTTTGTAAAATCATGGATATTGGAAAATATAAATATGATTTGCAAAAAAAAGCAAACCTTGCCAAGAAAAAACAAAAAACTGTCTCTCTCAAAGAAATTAAATTGAGACCAGGTACAGAGGTTCACGATTATAATTTTAAAATTAAAAATGCAAAAAAATTTATTAGTAAGGGAGATAAGGTGAAATTTACTGTAAAATTTAAAGGAAGAGAAATGCAACATACTGAACTTGGTAAAGAGTTAATGAATAGAATTATTGAGGAGACAAAGGATATTGCTAAGGTTGAGAGCCAGCCTAAATTTGAGGGCAAACAAATGGTTATGATCATTCAGCCTATTTAAATCAATCATAATAGCGACTTGCTAAGATAAGTTAATATCTATATATATCCGAATAATTTATGCCAAAATTAAAAACAAAAAGCTCTGCAAAAAAAAGATTTAGATTTACTGCCTCAGGAAAAATTAAAATGCCTCAGGCTGGAAAGAGACACGGTATGATTAAAAGAACTAATTCACAAATAAGAAAACAAAGAGGCACTACGATAATGTCAAAACAAGACACAAAAATTGTTAAATCGTATATGCCGTACAACTTAAGAGGATAATATGGCTAGAACTAAACGTGGTGTTGTAAGTAGAGCAAAACATAAAAAAGTTTTAAAGACTGTTAAAGGTCAATACGGCAGAAGAAAAAATACTATTAGAATAGCTCGTCAAGCCATGGAAAAAGCAATGCAATATGCATATAGAGATAGAAAAGCAAAAAAAAGAGAATTCAGATCATTATGGATCCAAAGAATCAACGCAGGAGTAAGAGCTGAAGGCTTAACCTACGCAAAATTTATTAATGGATTAGCTAAATCTAAAATAAAATTAGATAGAAAAGTTTTAGCTGAACTAGCTTATAACAATCCAGAAGTCTTTAAATCAGTGGTAAAAAAGGTTCAATCCTCCCTTAGTTAAAAGGTTCTTTGATTTAAAGCAAAGTTTAATATAAAAAATCAATTACCTAATGAGTGATTTGGATAAAATAAATTCTATTTTTAACGCTAAAATTGACTCTGTAAAAACAAAGGAAGATTTACAAAATATCAAAACAGAGTTTTTTGGAAAAAACGGTCAAATAACAAAACAATTTAAAACTTTAGGTTCCCTAGACTCTGAAAAGAGAAAAGAGTTTGCCTCTAATTTAAATAAAATTAAGAATGATTTAACTAATCAAATTGAGCAAAAACATTTTGAGCTAAGTAACGCAGAAATAAATGAAAAATTAAAAAATGAAAAAGTTGATGTAACTTTACCGATCAGACCATATCAGCAAGGAAAAATACATCCTGTATCTCAGGTTATAGATGAAATTTCCTCTATTTTTTCTGAAATAGGTTTTACTGTTGCAGAAGGTCCGGATGTTGAAACTGAGTATAATAATTTTACGGCATTAAACACACCAGAGGATCATCCAGCTAGGGATATGCACGACACATTTTATTTAGAAAAAAATAAAAAACTTCTTTTGAGAACGCATACTTCTCCAGTTCAAATTAGAGCAATGCTTGAAGGAAAACCACCATTTAAAATAATTGTACCTGGAAGAACCTACAGATGCGATAGTGATCAAACTCATGCTCCAATGTTTCATCAATTAGAAGGTCTTCACATTGATAGAAATATTACTATGGGCCATCTAAAAGGATGTTTAGATTATTTTATTAAAGAATTTTTTGAGGTCAAAAATGTTAAAATGAGATTCAGACCCAGTCACTTCCCATTTACCGAACCATCGGCTGAGGTAGACATTGGATACAGAATTGAGAATGAAAAAATAGTAATAGGTGAAGGCGATAAATGGTTAGAAATTTTAGGTTGCGGAATGGTTCATCCCAATGTTCTAAAAAATACAAAAGTTGATCCAAAAAAATATCAAGGATTTGCATTTGGAATGGGTATTGATCGACTAGCGATGTTAAAATATGGTATCAACGATCTAAGAGCTTTTTTTGAAACAGATTATAGATGGCTATGTCATTTTGGTTTTGATCCTTTAGATGTGCCAACAAATTATAGAGGATTAAGCAAATGATCATTACCCTTCCATGGTTAAAAGAGCATTTAAAAACTAATGCAAACGAAAACGAAATTATAAATAAACTTACCAATATCGGCTTAGAGGTTGAAAGTGTAAAAGAAAACTCTGGAGAGCTAAGTGAATTTAAAATAGCTAAAATTATCAAAGCTGAGAAACATCCTAACGCAGATAAATTGAAAGTTTGCGATGTTAACATTGGTGGAAAAGAAACTTTAAAAGTTGTATGTGGAGCACCTAATGCAAGAGATGGACTTATAACAATTTACGCTCCACCAGGCGCTATAATACCTAAAACAAAGTTCCAGCTAAAAATTGTTAAAATCAGAGGAGTCGAGTCTCGCGGTATGTTGTGTTCTGAGAGCGAACTGAATTTATCAGATGAGAGTGATGGAATAATAGAATTAAATGCTAAGGAAAAAGAAATAGGAAAAAGTTACTTTAAAAGCAAGTCAGAAAAAGCAATCGATATTGCAATTACACCAAATAGACCAGACTGTTTAGGTATAAGAGGTATTGCAAGAGATTTATCTTCTACTGGAATAGGCAAATTAATAACTTCAAAAAGAAAAAAGATAAAACAAAACTCTAAGAATCAAGTTAAGATCTCAATAACTAAAGATAAGCATCAAGGGTGTCTTACATTTGGAAGTTGTCATATTAAAAATATAGTTAACAAAGAGAGTCCAGAATGGTTGAAAAACAAACTTCATGCTCTTGGTTTAAAACCAATCTCTGCTGTCGTCGATATCACTAATTATATAATGTTTGATTTAAACCGTCCATTACATGCTTATGATGCAGATAAAATTGATAGAGAGATAATTGTAAGAGATTCAAAAGAAGGTGAAGAGTTTGAGGCTTTAGATAATAAGAAATACAAACTTAAAAAAGGTATGTGTGTTATTACTGATAAGTCTAGTGTTCTGGGCCTTGGCGGAATTATAGGGGGAACAAAAACTTCGACAGAATTTGATACCAAAAATATTTTACTTGAATCCGCATATTTTCTACCATCTTCCATTAGAAAAACATCTCGAGAATTAGGAATTAATACTGATGCAAAATATAGATTTGAAAGAGGAGTCGATCCTAACTCTGTAATAGAGGGTCTTCAAGTTGCTACTGAAATGATATTAAAGATTTGTGGTGGGCAAGCAAGCAAGTTTACGATCACAGGAAAAAATTCTCGGAAAAGTAAAATTATTAATTTTGATATTGATAATTTTGAAAATTTAATTGGTATACCAATATCTGTAAATGAGGCGAAAAAAATTTTGGACTCATTAGGTTTCATTTGTAAAAAAGGAAAAAAGATACTTAAAGTAGAAATTCCTTCATGGAGACCAGATATAAATCAAGATGTAGACATAATTGAGGAACTGATTAGAATTAAAGGTTTCAAAAATATAAAACTAGTTATTCCTGAGAGAAGCAGAGAAAATGAAACCTTAAATTTTAAACAAAAGCTATTCCATTTGTCACAAAGATCTCTTGCATCTAAAGGATTTCTCGAGTCAGTCACCTGGTCATTTACTGATTCTAAAATTGATAGTCAATTTTCAAAAGGTGAAAAAGAAATTCCAATTTTTAATCCAATTTCATCCGATCTCGACGTTTTGAGAAGATCAATTTTTTCAAATCTTTCTCTTTATCTTAAAAAAAATCAAGATAGAGGTTATGAAGATGTATCTCTATTTGAAATAGGACCGGTATTTGTTGGAAAAAATCCTGGAGAACAACAAATTGTAGTTGGCGCTTTAAAGTCTGGGAAAGTAAATAGAAAAAGTTGGATTGAAAAGGAGAGAAATATAGATGTGTTTGATATAAAAAGTGACGTAGTCAAAACTTTAATTGAACTTGGGTTATCCGAGAAAGATCTTTTTATAAGTGATAATACAAAACAGTGTTACCACCCAGGAAGATCTGGTTCTATAAATTTAAAATCAGAAAAAGGACCTCACCTTGCTTACTTTGGAGAATTACATCCTGCCATAATAAAAAGATTAGATTTTAAAGAGCCAAATATTTACGGATTAGAAATATTCTTAAAAAATATACCTGAACCTAATAAAAAGATAAGACAAACAAAAAAAAGTTTTCAACCCTCTGATTTTCAAAAATCTCAAAGAGATTTCGCCTTTGTAATTGATAAAATTTTTAAGATAGGGCTATTAGAGAAGATTATTAAAGAAATTGATGAGTCACTTATTAAAGAAGTAAAAACTTTTGATGTTTACGAGGGAGAAAATATTCCTAAAGATAAAAAATCAGTAGCAATTAATGTTACTTTACAGTCTCCAAATAAAACCCTAAGTGAAAAAGATATAGATCAAATTAGTAAAAAAATTATTGATGTAGTTAAAGAAAAAACAGGCGCTACAATTAGGTCCTAATGTCAGAGATAAAAAGAATACGTAATTTTTCTATAATTGCGCATATAGATCACGGAAAATCTACTATCGCAGATAGAATTATCCATAAGTGTGGAGGTTTAACAGACCGTGAAATGAAACAACAAGTATTAGATTCTATGGATATAGAGAGGGAGCGTGGTATCACAATAAAAGCCCAAACAGTTAAACTAAATTATAAAGCGAAAGATGGCCAAAATTATAAATTAAATATAATTGACACCCCAGGACATGTTGATTTTGGTTATGAAGTAAGCAGGTCTTTATCTGCATGTGAGGGATCACTTTTAATAGTTGATAGTACTCAGGGAGTAGAAGCGCAAACGTTAGCAAATGTTTATCAAGCACTAGAAATAAATCACGAAGTAATACCTATTTTGAATAAGATAGATTTACCTGCTTCGGACATAGAAAAGACCAAAAAAGAAATTGAAGATGTTGTCGGTATTGAAACAACTAATGCAATTTCTTGTTCAGGAAAAACTGGTGAGGGTATAGAGGACATATTAGAAGCTATAATAAATAAGTTACCAGCCCCCAAAGGACTACCCAGTGAAAAACTGAAATGTTTATTGGTGGATAGTTGGTATGACAGTTATTTGGGAGTAGTGATTTTAGTGAGGGTTATCAATGGAAAATTAAAGAAAAGCATGAAGATAAAATTAATGTCAAATGACCAAGAGTATTTAATTGAAAAAGTTGGAGTATTTACTCCAAAACCTTATGATATTGATGAACTAAATTCTGGAGAAATAGGGTTTATTATCACAGGAATTAAATCATTATCTGAAACAAAAGTAGGAGACACAATATGTGACGCATCCAATCCAGTTGATGAACCTCTGCCAGGTTTTAAACCAAGTAAGCCAGTAGTGTTTTGTGGCCTTTTTCCGGTAGATAGTTCTGAATATCAAAAATTAAAAGATGGATTGGCAAAGTTGAAATTGAATGATGCAAGTTTTTCATACGAACCGGAGTCTTCAAGTGCTCTTGGCTTAGGTTTCAGATGTGGATTTTTGGGATTACTGCATCTAGAAATAATAACAGAAAGACTAGAAAGAGAATTTGATGTTAATCTCATTACAACGACTCCTGGAGTAATTTACAAAGTTCACTATACTAAAGGTAAAATCCTTGATTTACAAAATCCTTCAAATATGCCTGACCCATCACAAATAGAAAAAATTGAAGAACCTTGGATTAAATCTACCGTTATAACACCTGATGAATATTTAGGATCAATAATAAAAATTTGCCAAGACAAAAGAGGAGTGCAGACTAATCTTTCTTATTCAGGAAATAGAGCAGTTTTATCTTATGATTTACCTCTTAATGAAGTTGTTTTTGATTTTAATGATAGGCTGAAATCGGTTTCGAGTGGCTATGCTAGTTTCGATTATGAGATATCTGGCTACAGAGAGGGAGATCTTGTAAAATTAGGAATACTAGTAAATTCTGAACCTGTAGACGCATTGGCAATGATTATTCACAAAGATTTTGCTCAAAAAACAGGAAGGCAAGTCTGTGAAAAATTAAAGGACCTAATTCCAAGGCATAATTTCATGATTCCTGTACAAGCAGCAATTGGTGGAAAAATTGTAGCTAGAGAGTCCATAAAAGGATTTAAAAAAGATGTATTAACAAAAATTCATGGTGGTGGTGCTACTGACCGAAAAAGAAAGCTCCTTGAGAAGCAAAAAAAAGGAAAAGCAAGGTCAAAACAATTTGGCAAAGTTGAAATACCTCAAGAGGCATTTATCGGAGTTTTGAAAATCAATAAAGAAACTTGATGAAAAAAAAACTATTTATCTTTTCAAATGAAAGTATTTTTATTCAAGATGAAAAGTATTTTTGCGATAATATAGACTTAAAAACGAGTCCAGAAGGATTAAACAAAAAATTCGAAGTAAACCTTTTTGGTAGAAAATCTTCTAAGAAAAGAGCCCATGAAATAAAATTAAAAAAAATCAAGATTTTCTCTAATATATTTTCTTACTTGTCAGAAGTAGTAAAATCAACAAAGATTGAAAATACAAAGTATTTAGTGATTTCAATTACTCCATATACTGTTTCAATCTGTTTTTTTTTAAGACTTTTTGGAAAAACTCCAATTATTTACTTAAGAAGTGATGGATATGGTGAGTACAATGCTATTTTAGGCAGCTTTGGTAAACTGATTTATCATTTAATGTTTAGCTTTACGTCATTAATTTCAAATTTAATAAGCTGTAGAAATTACATATTAAAAGGAAAAAAAGGTAAAGTAATCTATCCATCACAACTAGATTCTGTCTGGTTTAAAAAACCTAAAACTCAAGAGATTAAAAATTTTAAACTATTATATGTAGGAAGAATAAGAGTTGAAAAAGGAATTTTTTCTTTGGCAAGTTTAATAAAAAATAAGAGAGATATTTCATTGACAATTGTAGGTGCAGAAAAAAATACATCATATAAGATAAATCAAAGTAATATAAATATTCAGCTGACTCAAAGTAATAAGGCAAGATTAATAAAATATTACGACGATCATAATATATTTATACTTCCTTCTTTTACCGAAGGACACCCAATGGTTTTACTTGAAGCCTTAGCCAGAAGAAGGCCAGTAATTATTTTTGATGATATCCAACATGTGATAGGAGATAAAAAAGGTATATTTGTAGCGAAAAGAAATTTTCTAAACTTCTTTGGGATTCTAAATCATATCAAGAAAAATTATAAGAAAATTCAAAAAGATATGACGAAAAATAAACTTCCAACAAACAAAGAATTTATAGAAAAATTTGTTAAAGCCGTCGAAGATTACAAATAGGAGAGGTGGCCGAGTGGTTGAAGGCGCACGCTTGGAAAGCGTGTAAACGGGAAACCGTTTCGAGGGTTCGAATCCCTCTCTCTCCGCCATTTTATATCCACACTTAACTAACAAGAGTCTTAAATTTTAGGGCCGAATCATTTAAATTAGTTTTAAGGGCAGTGGAGGGAGACTGAAGCTGCCTTTGCTTTTTATAACCTTTTAATTCCTATCACTTTTAATTTAGCAGTCTTTTCAATCCTCTTAATTGTTTGGTTAATACCCATTACAACTGTCTTTTTCATGGGGCCATAGGCATGGATAAGTTTTTTATTTGATAGAGCTAGAGCTACATGACCTTTCCAATAAATAATATCGTTTTTCCTCACCTTTTTTAATTTAATATTTTTTTTAAAAAATTTTACCTGGTCTTTTGCATCTCTGGGACAAAATTTATTATTAAAATTTAAAAAAATCTGTATTAAAGCTGAACAATCAATTCCTTTAAAAGATTTTCCACCCCATTTGTACCTAATATTTTTAAATATAGATATTTTTCTAAATGGATTTTTGTCTTTGTAGGCAACAGGTTTTACATCGTTTTTATTAATCCATCCTTTTGAAAATCGTAAGTATTTTTTCTTATTTTCTATAACTTTTATCCTTGAACCAAATGATAGCTCTTTAATTTTTTTATTTTTATTATGTTGACTAAAAACTTTTGATCTAAGCACATGTACTTTATGCGTTGGTTTCAAAAATTTAGATAATTTTTGATTTTTTATGTAACCATTATAATGGTCTTCTTTGATTTTAATCTTGAGCCATTTTCTACTTCTTTTAATTATTGAAAAACTATCTCCAAATAACATTTGTGTCACGATTTCAGATTTAATTGAGGGTTTTTTATAAAGATTCGTAACATCAAAAATATTTGTAAAATATTTAGTCATTTAATTTAAGTTTATCTTTAATCATAAAAAGAAATATTAATGACGGAATTACCATTACTGCTGTAATGATAAAGAAAATACCCCAATCTCCATTTAACCAATCTACTAAAGCCCCAGAAGATGCTGCAAGTGTAGTTCTGCCTGCTGTTCCAATAGAGGCAAGAAGTGCATATTGAGTTGCAGTATAAGTTCTATCTACAAGCATTGAAATAAAAGCAACAAATGCCACTGTTGCAAAAGCTGCAGCCATATCATCAAATATGACTGCAATAGCGAATAATAATTCAGACTTTCCTGACCAAGCTAGCAAAGAAAACAATAGATTTGTAGATGCCATTAATATCCCAGATACGAACATCGCTTTTATTACTCCAGAACGAATTGCAAATAATCCACCAAGCAATGTAAATATTACAGTGCTAACCCAACCAAGACCTTTAGAATATAAAGCAATATCTGACTTGGTAAATCCTATTTCTTTATAAAAAATAACAGACATTCGCCCTAGAAAAGCTTCACCAATTTTAAAAAGAAAAACAAATCCTAAAATTGCAATAGCTATATTAAAGCCATTTTTTTTAAAAAAACTTATTACTGGACCAGTAACAGTCCCAGTTATCCAAGCAAAAATTTTCGTAAATATGTTTGAAGATCCAAATTTATCCTCAATCATCCTGTCGGTCTTCTTTTGGTTTTCAGTTCTATCAATTGGCTGGGTCTCTTTTACAAACATAAGACCAATATTGCATCCGATTATAAGGATTCCCAAAACTAAAAAAGTTATTTGCCAATAATTTTCAAAACCTGCTTGTTGAAAAAATTCAGCTGAATTCAAAGCTACAACTCCACCTAATTTGTACCCAGTCCACCAACCAACCACTGACATTGCAGCACCAGCTTGCATTGACTTGCCCTCATTTTCACCGATTTGCTCAATTCTTAATGCATCTACAGTGATATCTTGTGTTGCTGAGGCTATTGCAATTATGAGTCCAATACTAATTACTAAAGATAAATTTGCTGATGGATTTATTAAGCTCCAAAAAATTAAACAAACTAAAATCAAAGTTTGCATCGTGATAATCCAACCACGTCTATGGCCTACTTTATTTGTTAACCAAGGAATTTTAACTCTATCAACTAGTGGTGCCCAAAGATAATTAAAAGCATATACACCAAAAATTAAACCTGCCCAACCTATTGTGCTTCTACTTAAACCGTCTTCTTTTAACCATAAGCTCAAACTGCTTCCAATTATTACCCATGGAAAACCACTTATTGCCCCAAGCAATAATATTCTAATCATTCTTTGATCAAAATAAACTTTGAAAACTTCAGCCAGAGATTGTTTTTTATAAATTTCCATTTATTAATTTCTCCAAAAAGAAGGAAAGAATAAAACTAGTACTGCAAATAGTTCTAGTCTACCTAATAGCATTCCAGCCGACAAAATCCACTTTGAAATATCTGGTATATCTTTATAATTTCCATTAGGACCTATAACATCCCCTAACCCAGGCCCAACATTTGAAATTGAACTTGCTGCACCAGAAATAGAAGTAATAAAATCTAAACCGCTTATAGAGAGCAGCATAGCTATTATCAAAAAAATAAACAAAAAGGTGAAGATAAAGATTATGACTGAATTGATAAAGTTGTTTGATATTTTTTGATTATTATATTTTGTAATAATTACACTATTAGGAGAGATAAGTTTCTTAATTTGATTTTTTAAAAAAATTAATAACATCTGCAATCTAAAAATTTTTATTCCACATGCTGTAGAACCTGCACAACCACCAATGAACATTAACAATAGGAAAAATACTAAAGAAAATTTTCCCCACAATCCAAAATCATCCGTGACATATCCTGTTCCTGATAATATTGAAATAACATTAAAAGAGGAAATTCTTATTTTATCAAACAAACTACTTTCATAATTAATAGATAAAAGATAAAAAAACATTATGACTATTGAAATAATAAGTAAATAAATTAAACCTTTTATTTGGACATCCTGAAAAAAAACTTGTTTATTTCCTCTGGCAAATTTTAAATAAGATATAAAAGGTATACTACCTAGTATAATAAAAATGCTTGCTATTATTTCAATATTTGGGTTTTGAAAAAAACCTATAGAATCATTATGTGTTGAAAAACCACCAGTTGCAATAGTCGTCATTGCATGACTTATACTATCAAAAATTGTCATGCCAAAAATCCAATAAAAAAATCCGCATAATAGTGTTAGAGTGATATAGACAGATATTATAATTGCAGCAACTTCAATAGTTCTAGGTAAAATTTTTTCAGTACTATCAGGTCCCTCCATCTTAAACAATTGCATTCCACCAACTTTTAATAAAGGTAAAATAGTTATAGCCATGACTACTATTCCAATACCACCTAGCCATTGCATAATTGCTCTCCATAACAAAATACTTTTTGGACTATTGTCCAGATCAGAAATTATTGTTGCACCAGTCGTAGTAATACCTGACATACTTTCAAAAAATGCTTCACTAAAATTGAAATTTTGAGTAGATAGTAAAAATGGCAAACTTCCGAACAATGCAACCATTATCCACGCCAACGATGAAAATAGAAAAGTTTGTCTTAAATTTAATTTAAATTCTTTTTCTAGATTAGCTAGGATAAATAAAATACCAATGAAAATTGTAACAAATGACGCAGAAATAAAGCTATGACTACCTTCATCAAAAATTATTTGCAAAGTATAAGGAGCCAACATGAAAGCCCCTAAAACTATTAATAATATGCCGATTAAAAAAAAGACTGTTTTGTTTGTGGCCATTAGAATTGAGATTATTTAAATAGTTTTAAAATTCAACTTAATATCATGCTATTATATCTGTATTTTACGTATAAAATTTAATAAACCATAGTAATGCTTGATAATAACTTAATTCAAACTACTTCCTCTTGGCCTTTTGTTGAAGTTAGAAAACTTCTTAAAGATAGAAAAGATATTATAAAAAAAAATAACAAGATTACATTTCAGACAGGATATGGCCCAAGCGGGCTTCCTCACATTGGAACTTTTGGAGAAGTAGCAAGAACTACAATGATGATTAATGCACTTAATCATATACAAAATATTGAGCATGAACTTATTACTTTTTCTGATGATATGGATGGATTAAGAAAAGTCCCTGAAAATATTCCTAATGAAGAGATATTGAGAGAAAATTTGGGAAAACCCTTAACCTCAATCCCTGATCCTTTTAAAAAGTATAATAGTTTTGGAGAGCATAATAATGAAATGCTCAAAGAATTTTTAAAAAGCTTTAAATTTAAATTTAATTTTAAAAGTTCAACTGAAAATTACCAAAAAGGAGTTTTCAATAATTCATTAATGCGAGTTTTAGAAAAATACGAGGAAATAATGAATATTATTTTACCAACTTTGAGACAAGAGAGACGAAAGACTTATTGTCCCTTTTTACCTATTTGTCCAAAAACAGGCAAAGTTCTTGAGATACCTTTAATTAGTAAAGATTTAAAAAGTGGAAAAGTTATATTTGAAAATGAAGAAAACAAATTTGAGACAAATATTTTAGATGGAAATTGTAAACTTCAATGGAAAGTAGATTGGGCAATGCGGTGGTTTACCTTTGATGTAGATTTTGAAATGTATGGAAAAGATTTAACTGAAAGCGCTATACTATCAAGCAAGATTTGTAGAATTCTCGGAAAAACCCCGCCAAATGGCTTTGCTTACGAATTGTTTTTAGATGAAAATGGAGAAAAAATTTCTAAGTCGAAAGGTAACGGTATTTCAATAGAACAATGGTTGAGATATGCTTCTCCCGAAAGTTTGTCTTTATACATGTATCCAAATCCGAAAAGAGCTAAGAAACTTTATTCTGAAGTTGTACCCAAAACTGTTGATGACTATCTTTCGAATATAGAGAAATATTCGTCTCAAGAAATAAAAGACAAAATAATAAATCCTGTATGGCACGTTCATAATGGTAAGCCGCCGCAAGAAAAAATTGTTATGCCTTTTTCAATGTTATTAAATTTAGTTGGTTCTAGTAATGCCGACACAAAGGAAGTGCTTTGGAAATTTATAAATAGGTTTCACAAAGAAATTAAACCTAAAGATCATAAAATTTTAAATCAACTTACTGAATATGCAATTAATTATTTTAAAGATAAAGTTGAACCTAATAAAAAATATAAAAAGCCAAATAGCAGCGAAAAAAAAGCTTTAGAAAATTTAGTGAGTAAATTAAAGAAACTAGACCAATCGTTAAAGCCAGAAGAAATCCAAACCCAAGTTTATACGGTTGGAAAAGAAAATGGGTATGAAAAAAATTTGAGAGAATGGTTTAAACTTATTTATGAAGTTGTTTTCGGGGAAGAAAACGGACCAAGAATGGGTTTTTTTATAAGTTTTTTTGGACTTAAACAAACAATTGATCTAATAAATGATAAAATAAAATAATGTTTTCAATATTTAAACCGTATATCTTTTCATTAGATCCTGAAGTTGCACATGATTTAGCAATTAAATCCTTGAAATTTAATGTTTTACCTAAAAGTATTTTTAATGTGGAAGGTGAAGAACATTTAGAAACAAATTTATTAAATGAAAGAATTCCTAACCCAATTGGTCTTGCTGCTGGATTTGATAAGAGCGCAGAGGTCTATAACTCTTTATTTAAACTTGGATATGGATTTGTTGAAGTAGGGACTATAACTCCAAAAAGACAACTAGGTAATTCAAAGCCAAGAGTTTTTAGATTGGAAAAAGATCGAGCCCTTATAAATCGTCTTGGCTTTAATAATCATGGTTCGGAAATTGTATCTAAAAGAATATCTGATAACCTACCTAGTGGTTTTTTAGGTATTAACATTGGCCCAAATAAAGATTCTAAAAATAAAGATGAAGATTATTTTATATGTTTATCAAGACTTTCATCTTTTGCAGGGTATATAACAATTAATATATCTTCTCCTAATACTGAAGGTTTAAGAAATTTTCATGAACAGAAAGCGCTAGAAAAACTTCTTTTAGGAGTAAATAAAATTAAAAAAGATAAAAATATAGTTATACCTTTAGTAGTAAAAATATCTCCAGATATAAAAGATAATGAAATTAGCAGTATAATTGAATTAATTTTGAAACATAAAATTGAAGGTATAATTATATCAAATACAACAGACTCTCACCGCGAAAAATTATTAGACATACAGAAAAATGAAAAAGGAGGGTTGTCAGGCCAACCTTTAAAAGATCTTTCTACAATGTTGATAAAAAAATTCTACAGAGAAACAAAAGGTAAAATTCAAATTATTGGAGTTGGAGGAGTTGACTCAGGTCATGCAGCCTTTGAAAAAATATGTGCTGGAGCTGATGCAGTCCAGTTATACACTGGTATGGTTTATAAAGGTCCAGGGGTAGTAAAAGAGATGAAAAAAGAGTTAATTACAATTTTAAAAAAAGAAAAATTGAAAAATATAAGTGAAGCAGTCGGAATTAATGCTTGACGGGTCTCAAGACTACTTTTATATAGCGTTAGGAAAATTTTATGTCAAAAAGATGCGAGTTAACAGGAATATCACCTTTGAAAGGCCACAACGTAAGTCATGCAAAAAATAAAACTAAGAGAAGATTTTTGCCTAATCTAAAAAAAGTTATCTTCAGAAGTGATGTGCTGAAAAAAGATATAAAATTAAATGTTGCTAATGCAGCTTTGAGAACAGTTGATTTTAAAGGTGGATTAGATAAATTTCTTAAGACTGCAAAAAACGCTAATTTGTCAAATAAAGTAAAAAAAATTAAAGCCTCTATCTCAGCAAAATTATAATATGAATTTATATTACAAACTGTCAATATTGATGGGAGTTGTAGTTGTAGTTTCTAATTATCTGGTTCAATTCCCTATACAAGTAATGGGCTTAAACGAAATTTTAACATATGGTGCTTTTAGTTATCCTATTACATTTTTAATAACTGACTTAGCAAACCGTGCATATGGAAAAGCGGTAGCAAAAAAAGTTGTTTATGTAGGTTTTGTAATTGGAATATTGCTTACGTTGTTTGTTTCTACAAATTTTGAAGATATAATTTCAATTAGAATTGCGATTGGATCAGGTATAGCATTTTTTGTTGCACAAAATTTAGATATTCAGATTTTTGATCAATTAAGGAAAAAAAGCTGGTTCGTAGCTCCACTATACTCATCTACTTTTGGATCATTAACGGATACTTTTTTATTTTTCTCAATATCATTTTATGCAACTGGAATTCCTTGGATAACATTAGCTCTTGGGGACTTGGCTGTTAAATTAATTATCACACTTGTAATGCTGATTCCTTTTAAACTTTTATTATTAAAAATTAGGGATTATACCGATACTTCTTCATCCAAGTTTAAAGTTTAGTGTACAGTTTTTTTGTTTTTTTCTACAAATAATTCAGTCAATTGATTTATCATTACATCTCCTAAATCTTGGACATCTGTAATTTTAACTGCTCTATTATAATATCTTGTCACGTCGTGACCTATCCCAATCGCTAACAATTCAATATTTGATTTACTCTCAATCCACTTAACAGTTTTCTTTAAATTAGTTTCTAAATAGTCGCTTGTATTGGTAGATAATGTAGAGTCATCTACAGGAGCACCGTCAGAAATAACCATTAAAATTTTTCTATCCTCTTTTCTTTTGTTCATTTTGTTGAAAGCCCATTTTAAAGCTTCCCCGTCAATATTCTCTTTTAATAAGCCTTCTTTTAACATTAGGCCCATATTATTTTTTGCTTGTCTCCATTGTGTATCTGCCGATTTATAAATAATGTGTCTTAAATCATTTAGTCTTCCAGGTAAAACTGGCTTATTATTTTTCATCCATTTTTCTCTAGACGAACCACCTTTCCAATGTTTGGTTGTAAATCCTAGTATCTCCACTTTAACCATACATCTTTCTAAAGTTCTTGAGAGAATATCAGCGCAAATAGCTGCGACTGATATAGGTTTACCTCTCATAGAACCTGAATTGTCTATAAGTATTGTGACTAAAGTATCTTTAAATTCAATATCTTTTTCTTTTTTAAACGATAGTGAGTTGAAGGGATCCATAATAATCCTAGGAAGTTTTGAAGTATCTAATAACCCCTCTTCTAAGTCAAAATTCCAAGATCTATTTTGCTTTGCTAATAATTTTCTTTGTAATTTATTTGCTAATTTAGATATAAAGTTTTTAAGTTGATGAAGTTGTTGATCTAGGTTTTTTCTTAGCCTTGATAGTTCATCAAGACTCTCTAGTTCTTCCGCCTTAATAATTTCGTCAAATTCTTCTGTATAAGTTTTATATTTCAGGTCTCCGAAATTCGTTTTCCCACTTTTTTTTAGCTCTGGCCTTGAACTATCCTCTATTTCTAATTCTTCATCTGCAATATCTGTATCTTTTGCCTCGTGCTCTAAATCTGGAACACCGCTGTCTATAGACATTTCCTCATTTTTCTCATCTTTTTCTTTAGTTTTTTGTTCTTGATTCTGAGGTTTTGACTGCTTATCGTCATTATCATTTTCTTCATCTCTTTTCTCTTCTTCATTAATATTTTCATCTAAATTCATATCATTTATCATTTTTGAAACTAAGGAATTAAATTTCTCTTGATCTAGGGTTAAATCTTTAAGTTCGTTTATTCTATTTTTTAATTGATCATTTAGGTCTTTTTTAAAAGGTTTTAATCTTTTATCAATTTGATTTTCATTTTTGAAATTAAGAAATTTTACCCTTAGATAATTCTCGAAAGACTCAGCAATTTTATCTTCACTACTTTTAAGGTCTAAACCAGATAATCTTTTGTAATAGTATTTTTCAATATTCTTTTTTACACCCTTAAAATAGCTTGTCCCAATTTTTTCACACCTTATTTTCTCAGAAATACTATAAAGCTTTTTTGAAATATTTCCTTCCGGCTCATATTTTTTTAAAGTTTTTATATCTGAAAATCTTAAATTTAACGATTTGGAGTCAGCTATTGCCCTTATTTTTTCATAGTTTAATTTATTGTTTTCTTGTTCCAAATCGGGCAATCTTATAGAATTTTTAGATGATTTTGTTGCTTGGCTTCCAAAAGAAATCTCTATCTCTTGAGAATTGGATAATGACCTTACAGCAGAACTAATTGCTGTTTTAAAATCTTCCAGTTTTTCTTTCTTATTTTCCACTTTATATTGAGACGTTAATTGAAGACTCAGGCAAATCCTCGCCAAAACATCTTTGATAATATTCTGATATTATTTTTTTTTCTAAATCATCACATTTATTGAGAAATGTGATCCTAAAAGCATAACCTTTATCTTTAAAAATATCTGAATTTTCAGCCCAATGTAGTACTGTTCTAGGACTCATCACAGTTGATATGTCTCCATTGACAAATCCTTTTCTTGTTAAGTCCGCAACTTTTATCATATTAGATAATAATTCTTTCCCTTCTTTGTTATTAAAAACTTTGTTTTTAGCTAAAACTATTTCTAATTCTTTTTCAAAAGAGAGATAATTTAAAGTTGAAACTATATTCCATCTGTCCATTTGACCTTGGTTGATTTGTTGAGTTCCGTGATAAAGCCCTGTTGTATCTCCTAAACCAACAGTATTTGTAGTTGCAAATATTCTAAAAAAATCGTGCTGCTCTAAAACTTTATTCTTATCTAATAAAGTAAAATTTCCCTCGCTCTCAAGAACTCTTTGAATTACAAACATTACATCAGGTCTACCCGCGTCATACTCATCAAACACTAATGCAACAGGATTTTGAATTGACCACGGTAGTATTCCCTCTTTAAATTCAGTAACTTGTTTACCGTCTTTCAAAACTATTGCATCCTTACCTATTAAGTCAATTCTACTGATATGGCTGTCCAAGTTAACTCTAATGCATGGCCAATTTAATCTGGCAGCAACCTGTTCTATATGAGTGGACTTTCCAGTTCCGTGATATCCTTGTATCAACACTCGTTTGTTAAAAGAAAATCCAGCAAGGATTGCTAATGTAGTATCTTTGTCGAATTTATAATCAGGATCTATTTTTGGAACATATTCATTTTTTTTTGAGAAAGCTCCAACTTTCATATCGCTGTCAAAACCAAAAGTCTGTTTAACAGATAACTTAATGTCAGGTTTTTGCAATAATTGCTCCGAATTCATTTTTTTCCTAAAGTTTTTTTTAATTGACTATAAGCTAAAGTAATTTTTTTTAATTTATCTTCAAATTTTTTATCGCCTTGATTTTTATCAGGATGATATTTTTTTACAAGCTCTTTAAATTTTGAGTGTATTTGTTCCCATTTTACATCATCATTTAACTCCATAACGGTTAAGGCGTCCCTATCTGTTTGTGAAATTTTTGTTTTCTTAAAATCTTTGAAATTCGAGCCATTGAAAATATTCATTTTATCGTCAAGTGCGTTATTCCACAGAATATTAAAAAAATTATCAGAAGAACCGAATTTCTTAGTAGTTTTGTGCCAGGTCAAATCAGACTTAATAAAAAACTCTATTTCATGGTCGTTCATATTTTCAAAGTAATTCCAATTTTTGTTGAATTCTTTTATATGATAAAGGCATAGCAGCCTATATTTTTTGCTGTTATCCTTTTCAATAGGTGCTTTATAAGCTCCAATCTCTTTGCAGTTTTTCCAATCACAAATTATTTTCATTAATTAATTCTATATAGTAAAATTTAAATAATGAAAAATTATTTTGAAGAAATTGAGAAAAAACTTAGAATGCAAATAAAGTTTGAAAGTCTAGAGATTGTTGATAATTCACATAAACATAAAGGCCACAAGTTTTTTTCAGATGAAAAATTCCATCTACATTTAAAAATTAAATCTTTATATCTGAGTTCTATCTCTAGATTGAGTGCTCAAAAATTAATCATGAAAGTTCTTAAGGATGATCTAAAGTCGAGAATTCATGCTTTGGAAATTAGTATCGAGCAATAAATTTTGACAATTTTTTTAATTTAGAGATTGAAATTTTAAATTTATTAGGCAGAGTAGTTTTTCCTATTCTTTTTAATAAAATAAAATTAATCTTATCATCATTGTTTTTTTTGTCATTTATCAAATAAGGTATTAAGCTATTAATTTTATTTGGATTTGAGAAATTTTTGAATGTGTAAGAAAGAGAATTATTTTTATAAATTTCTTTTAATTGATTTAAAACACTTGAACTACAAACTTTTTTAATCACTGATAACCTTGTAGCTAAGATCATCCCAGACAATACTGCCTCTCCGTGAGTGGTTCTTTTTGAAAATTTGTTCTTTGCTTCAATAGCATGGGCAAATGTATGTCCAAAATTCAACATCATTCTTATACCTTTTTCATTAACGTCTTTATTTACAAAAAAGATTTTTATTTCACAGCTTTTTTTAATGGCGTAAATAAGCTCTTTTTTATTTTTTGAGAGAATTTTTTTTGTATTTTTTTTTAACCATTTAAAAAAATTTAAATCTTTAATTATTGAGTGTTTTAATATTTCAGCATAACCGCAGATCATTTCTTTTTTAGGAAGAGAGTTTAAAAAAGAGGTATCACTTAAAACTAATTTTGGTTGGTAAAAAGAACCAATCAAGTTTTTCCCGTAAATAGAATTAATTCCGGTTTTTCCACCTATGGCCGAGTCAACTTGAGCTAACAAAGTTGTAGGAAGATTGATAAAATTTATACCTCTCTTAAATATACTTGCAACAAAGCCAACTGTATCCCCAACTATTCCACCACCAACAGCAATAACTAAATCTGAACGATTGAAATTTCCTTGTAATAATTTATTTATATAAAATTCAACTGATTTAAATGATTTAGTTTTTTCATTAGCATTGAATTTTAAAAATGTAATTTTGTAATTTCTTAATTTTGACTTTAAAGCATCTCTGAATTTTGAGGGAACTTTGCTATCATAAATTATTGCGATTTGTTTTGTATTTGGACATATTAATCTAATTTTCTTTTGAAGAACCCCAAAAAGATTATTTCCAATTATTATCGAGTATCTTTGAAAAGAGTCGTTAAATTTAATTTCCTGATTTTTCATAAAGTTTTAAAATTTTATCTACAATTTCGTCTGGGTCTAAAAAATTACATTTTATTCTATAATCTGCTTCACTATAAGTTTTCTTCCGTTCCAAGTAAATTTTATTGACCGTGACATTTAAATTTTTATTATATAACAAAGGCCTTTTTTTATTCTTTTTAAGTCTTTTTATTAATTCAGATACATCAACATCCAGCCAGAAACTTACAGATGTATTTTTAACTTCTCGCCTAATAAATTTGTTAAGAAAAGCACCGCCTCCAAGAGAGACTACCGTATTTTTTTTCTTTAGTTTTTCTAAACTAATTTCGTTTTCTAATTTTCTAAAATAACTTTCGCTTTTATTTTTAAATATCAAATTTATTGTGCTGCCCTCTCTAGTCTCTATAGTCCTATCTATATCAACAAAATTGTAAGAAAGCTTTTGCGCAAGGTTTTTTCCAACTGTAGATTTACCCACACCCATCATACCGGTTAAAACAAGGTTTTTTTTCAACTAATGCTCCAATTTAGAATTTGATTTATCATAAATTTGTCTTAATTATTGAGTTTAAATTAATCTAAAAAGTATGCAACTTAAATACAATAGACAGTCAAGTTTAGGCAGTTCTCTTCTGCGAATATTTATAAAAATACTTTTTGCAATAGTTATTTTTATAATTGCAATTTTTTTAATTGAAAAGGTAAATTTTCCTAGTCCACAGAAAAAGTATGATATTGAAATAACAAATGATATCAAAAAACTTTAAAATTTTATTAGTTTTAATTTTTGCTGCATTAATTTTTTCTCCTCTTAAAGGCGAAGATAAAATTGATATTTGGAAAAATAAAAAAAAAAATGGAAATGTTGAGAGTAATCAATCTGGTACGGTAACTAAAAAAAATGACATCAAACCAAATCTGGCTGAGCCAGTTGAGGCAAATCAAGACATTCTCATAACTGATGGAGCAATAGACAACTCTCGAGAAATCAAAGTATTTGGAGTTTATGATCCTGCTGATTATAATTTTAATTTAAATATGTGGTCAACTACAAAAGCGGAAGATGTCAGATCTAGTATAAAAAGAATTAAAAAAATTAATTTATCTAAAACTTCAAATGAAATACTTGAAAATGTCCTTTTATCATTTTCCTATCCACCTGAAGGCATGGAAGAAAAAGAATTTGTTAATTTAAAAATTAATTGGCTAATAGAAAATAATCGTTTAAATCTTTTAGAAGAATTTTTAAAACAAAACAAAGAGTTTGAAGGTAAAAGTAAAGCTGTACAGTATCTGGTAGACAACAATATTGCTCAAGCAAACATAAAAGAAGGCTGCGAAAAAATTAAATTTATTGATAGTACAATTAAAGACTCTTACCTAGAAAAATTTAAAATTTATTGTCTTGTTTTTAATAATAAGAAATCACAAGCACAACTACTACTAGATCTTCTTCGAGAGCAAAAGCAATCCGACAAATTTTTTGATGATAAAATCAATTTTCTCCTAGGAATAACAGAAAAAACTTCTAATAAAATTAATGAAAAAAATCTTTTAAATTTTTATTTATCAAGCGTAACTATTAAAGATTTTAATTATCAACCAACTAAAAAAACTAAAAAAGAAATTTGGAAGTATTTAAACGCTGCAAATTTAATCAAATTAGAGGATATTACCGATAAAGACAAAATTAAAGAGCTAGAAATCGCTGCCAATCAAAAACAAATTGATAGAAGTATAATTTTTGATATCTACAAACAAGTTACTTTTAATTTAAACACACTAATCAACGCGAAAAATATTTACCAATCACTTGAAAGCATAGATGCGAGATCTTTATTATATCAAAAATTTCTTTTATCTGAAAATAACGAGGCAAAGATTGAATATCTATTCTTGCTAGAGGAACTTTTTAAAAAGGATGAAATAGAGAACATTTATTCAGAATTTTTAAGTGATAATTTAAAAAAAATTGGACTAGATAATATTCCGGAACAATATAAGGAAATCGCTGAAAATAAACTATTAAAAAATACTGAACTTCAATTGGGCAAAGTAAAATATAATGATAAAATTTTACACCAGTCAAAAATTATTAAATTTTATGTTGAAAATGAAGAAGGAAAAAAAATTCAAAAAGAAATTGATAAAACTTTTAAAAAAATAAATAAAAATAAAAAATATTTTTATTCAGCTAAAGATTTAGCTCTAGCGCAATCTTTAGTAAAAGATGGTTTTTTAATTCCTGAGAATTTTAATTTATCTGAATTAGCCACCAAATACGAAGTTCCAAAAAATTTATTACAACTAATTGATAAAAATCAGAATGCATTTTTAGCATTAAAAATCGTAGAAATTATTGGAGAAGATGAGCCTTATCAACTAGATCCGGAAACAATATATTTTATAACCAGTCTTCTTAATCAAATGAATTTGATAACAATTAGAAACAAAGTATTAATTTCTGCTCTACCCCAAAGAGTTTAGTTAGTCTATAATACTTGAAATGTCCCTGAGAAATATCATAATAGAGCCTGATCCTATTTTAAGAGAAAAAAGTTTACCAGTAGAGAAAGTAGACTCTGATCTTCAAAAACTTTTAAACGAAATGTTGGAAACAATGTATGTTGCTCCTGGAATAGGTTTAGCCGCTGTGCAGGTTGGAATATTAAAAAGATTGATTGTAATAGATATTTCAAAAGAAAAAGAAAAAAAAAATCCTTTATTTTTAATAAATCCTGAAATCACATTTCGTTCTGAAAAAACTTCAATTTATGAGGAGGGATGTTTATCGCTTCCGGGCCATTTTGCAGAAATTGAAAGACCAGCTACTTGTCACTTAGATTATGTTGATTACAATGGTAAGAAAAAAGCTTTAAAAGCAGAAGGTCTTTTAGCAACTTGCATACAACACGAAGTTGATCATTTAAATGGAGTTTTATTCATAGATTATTTATCAAAATTAAAAAAAGATATGATAATTAAAAAACTTATAAAACAAAAAAAAGAGCTAGATAAAGTAATTCTATAAATAAATGGCATTAAAAATAATTTTTATGGGGACTCCAGAGTTCGCAGTTCCAATTCTAGATTCGATAAATAAATCAAAACATAATATTTTGAGTGTGTATACACAGTCCCCAAAAAAAAGAGATAGAGGACTAAAATTGAGAATATCCCCAATACATGAATACTCTAAAGCAACTAAACTTGCAGTAAGACATCCAGATAACTTAAATTCCAAGGAGGAAATTAAAAAAATTACCGAGCTTAATCCAGATGTTGTAGTGGTTGCAGCATACGGTAAAATTTTACCTGAAAAATTACTTAAAATAAAAGATTTAAGATTTATTAATGTTCATGCATCTTTATTACCAAAATGGAGAGGAGCAGCACCTATCCAGAGAGCAATAATGAATTTAGACAAAGAGACTGGAATTTCAATAATGAAAATTGAACCAAAATTAGATTCCGGGCCAGTTATGATGCAATCAAAAATCAGAATACCAGAAGGTACTAATTCCAATATTTTAAGTAGTATTATGTCTAAACTAGGATCTGAAATGATAATAAAATCTTTAGACTTAATTGAGGAAAAAAAAGATGAATTTATTCCTCAAGAAGAGAAAGAAGCAACTTACGCCAAAAAGATAAGTAAATCAGAGACTAAAATTAATTGGAATGAGACAGCTAAAAAAATAGTAGCAAAAATTAATGCCTTATATCCCAATCCAGGAACCTGGTTTGAGATTGACGGCTTAAGAATAAAACCAATAAAAGTAAGAGAAGTCGAAATTAATGGAAAGCCAGGATCAATTATTAATAATGATTTTACAATAGCTTGCTCAGAAAACTCGGTTCAGATTCTAGAATTACAAAAAGAAGGAAAACAACCGATGAAAAGTGAGGAGTTTTTAAAAGGTAATAAATTAAAAATCGGATGTATAATTATTTAATTAAAATTGAATATGATGGCTCAGGATATGTTGGATGGCAATATCAAAAAAATGGTAAATCTATTCAAGAAAAAATAGAAAAAGCTTTAAAAAAAATATTAAAAAAAAATATTAGAATTATAGGTGCTGGTAGAACTGACAAAGGTGTTCATGCTAGTGGGCAATTTGCTAATTTTAAAAGTGTAAAAAAAATTGACAATAAAAAAAAATTTTTAAGTTCAATAAATTTTTTCTTACGTAAAAGCTCTATTTCTATTGTAGATATAAAAAAGAAAAAAAAAGATTTTCATGCAAGATTTTCAGCAAAGGAGAGAGTCTACACTTATTATATTGTAAATAGATTGGCTTCATTAACTTTAGATAAAAATAAAGCATGGCATGTTAGAAGAAAGATAAATTTAGATCTTTTAAAAAAAGGGGGAAAAACTTTAGTTGGAACACATGATTTTTCTACATTTAGAGCATCAACGTGTACAGCAAAATCTGCCATAAAAAAAATGAATTCAATAGTAATAAAAAAAAACCAGAACAAAATAATGCTAACTTTCAAATCAAAATCATTTTTACAGAACCAAGTAAGATCTATGGTTGGATGTTTAGAAAAATTATCTTCAAGTGAATGGAGTTTAAAAAAATTTAAAGAAGTTCTTAAATCAAAAAAAAGGACTAACTGCGCTCCTCCTGCTCCTGCATACGGATTATATTTAAAAAATGTAAGATATTAAATTTTTTTTCTATCGCGTACTCTCCATCTCGAACCTTGTCTTATAATATACCCGACACATTTGTTAGATTTACATCTACATGGAAAATTTCTATAATCTTCATCAAAGCTAAATCCATAATCATAAGACAGCTCCTCATTTTTTTTAATATTTTTCATCGCAAAAATCCAAATTTTCATTCCTTCTCCAAAAACTTCACAATTTGGATCACAAGAGTGATTTATAAGTCTTGCTGTATTAAATTTATAATCCCCATCTAAATCAAATCTTTTGTTAATATTAAAGAGATAAATTGCTTTACAGTTGTCAAATTTTGGGTTGGTTTCACTTTCTTTTGATGTAATAATTTTTCCTTTATATTCTATAATTCTAGTACCTTTTTTTATATCACGACTTGCATATAAACCATTTTTATCAATTTTTGATTTTTTAATTTTGTATAACCTCACTTAAAATACTCAAGTAAAATATGGTTATATATTTTCGTAAGTTTTTTCAAGTCAGTCAATGAAACACATTCATCAACTCTATGCATAGTTTTATTAACCAAACCAAACTCTAAACAAGGAGAAATTTTTTTAATAAATCTTGCATCTGAAGTGCCTCCAGTTGTAGAAAGTTTTGGATTAATTTTGGTTATTTTCTTAATAATTTTTTTTGCCATAAAGATAGTTCTTCCTGGTTTTGTTAAAAAAGCATCACCATTAGCCATATAATCAATTTTATAACTACATTTATTTTTTTTACTCATTTTTTTTACAATCAAGCTAACTTTTTTCTTTAAAGATCTTGATGTATGTAAATTATTATATCTAATATTGAATTGAGCTCTTGCTCTTGCTGGTATTACGTTATGAGCTTTATTGTCAACATTTATTGAAGTAAATTCCAAATTCGAGGGTTGAAAATTTTTATTACCTTTATCAAGTTTATTTTCTTTAAGTTTTTTACATATAGCTACCATCGTATTTATTGGATTATTTGACAGATGAGGATATGCTATATGTCCTTGAGTGCCACTAATTTCAATTTTCCCAGATAAACTTCCTCTCCTTCCTATTTTTATCATTTCTCCAAGCTTATTTGGATTTGTTGGCTCCCCAACAATACAAAAATCAATTTTCTCTTTCCTTTTTTTTAAGTACTCGACAACTTTTTTCGTCCCATTTATTGCATAACCCTCTTCATCACCAGTTATTAAAAAACTTATTGATCCATTAAATTTTTGATTTTTGTGCAAAAACTGGCTTACCGCTGCTACAAAGCATGCAATTGAACTTTTCATATCATTCGCACCTCTTCCAATTAAATAATTCTTTTTTACTGAAGGTTTGAAAGGATTAATGGTCCAATCATTTATATTTCCAGGTGGTACAACGTCGGTATGTCCAGCATAGCATAAATTTGGTCCTTTTTTTCCTATACGCGCGTACAAATTTTTTATTGGTTTACTTTTTTTATCTTTAAATTCTAATATTTTACAATTAAACCCTAATTTCTTTAATTTTTGACTTAGAAATTTTATTGCTCCCGCATCTTTAGGTGTAACACTTGGAAATCTTATCAAATCTTTAGATAATTGTAATTCGTTAATTATAGTCATTAGTCTCTAAGTAAATCGTTGATTGAAGTTTTGCTTCTAGTTTTCTCATCAACTTTTTTAACTATAACTGCACAATACAACGAAGGTCCACTTGGGTTTGATTTGTTAGGGAGGCTACCAGGAACCACAACAGAATATGCAGGTACTTTTCCATAGTGTATTTCACCAGAGTTTCTATCTACTATCTTTGTAGATGCACCTATGTATACTCCCATTGATAGTACTGCGCCTTCTTCCACTAAAACACCTTCAGCAATTTCAGATCTCGCACCAATAAAACAATTATCTTCAATAATTACTGGACCAGCTTGAAGTGGTTCTAAGACACCTCCTATTCCTGCGCCTCCAGAAATATGACAATTTTTTCCAACCTGAGCGCATGAACCAACAGAAGCCCAAGTGTCAATCATTGTTCCCTCATCAACGTAAGCTCCAAGGTTTACAAAGCTCGGCATTAGAACTACATTTTTTCCAATATAAGCCCCTCTTCTTACAACTCCATTTGGGACATGACGGTAACCTGCTTTTTTCCAGTCTTTCTCTTTCCACTTTACTGTCTTTCCAGGTACTTTATCATACCAAGTAGTGTAGGGACCTTTCATCATTTCCATCTTATTAATTCTAAAGCTTAGCAAAATAGCTTTTTTAATCCATTGATTGACAACCCAATTGCCATTTTGTTTATTTGCTACTCTAATTTTTCCATTATCGACTAGATTTATTGTTTCATTAATGGCTTTAACCAATTTTTTATCCGATTTTGGACCTACTTTTTCTTTATTTTCAAAACTCTTGTTTATAATTTTTTCTAATTTATCGTAGCTCATTAATCTCCTTTAAAAATTTCGCTAGGCTGTCAGTCTTATAATTAATGAAATCTGAGTCCGAATATTTTGCTGCCCAAGGTTCATCATTTTTAATCCAAACTGTTTTCATTCCTAATTCGTATGCTGGTTTTAAATTTCTAGCAATATCTTCAAAGAATATACAATATTGTGGCTCAATTTTGTAACTTTCTACCAGTTTTTTATAAGGCTCTTTAGAAGGCTTTGGAATAAACTCACAATCTCGTATATCAAATATTCCATCAAAAAGCTTGTCTATTCCAATTCTTTTTGTGACATTGATTGCATGAGCTCTAGAACCATTAGTAAAAATTATTTTCTTTCCATCTAACTTTTTAATTTCTTCCTCAAGATCTTTATCCTTGGATAAAAAACTAAGATCTACATCATGAACAAACTCTAAAAATTCATCTGGATCAATTTTGTGATGTTTTATCATACCGTTTAATGTTGTGTTATATTCTTGAAAATAGTTTTTTTGAATTTTTCTGGCCTCCTCAATATTGACGTTTAATTTTTCAGAGATAAATTTAGACATCTTCTTATCTACCTGGTCGAATACTTTCGTTGCGCCGTCATAAAGCGTATTGTCTAAATCAAATAACCAAAATTTTATATCTTTTAAATCTTTCATTCTCTAATAAGTGTTCCAGATCCCTGATCTGAAAAAATTTCGTGTAAAATTGAATGGGGTTTTCTTCCATCTAAAATTACTACACCTCTTACTCCATTTTGCACAGCATCGACACAATTTTCTATTTTTGGAATCATGCCACCTTGAACAACTTTCCATTTAATGAGATTTTCAAGATCGAAAGGTTTAATTTCTGAAATTAACTTTTTCTTATCATCGTATACACCTTCAACATTTGTCATTAATATTAGTCTTCTAGACTTAAGTTTTTTTGCAATAGCGCTGGCTGCAGTATCACCATTTATATTATATGTCTGTTCATTCTTTCCTAAGCCTAAAGGCGCTATAATTGGAATTTTATTTTCATCTAATGCGTTTTGAATTAAACTATCATTTATTTTATTTGGTATTCCAACAAATCCAAGTTCCTCTCTTTCAGGCTCAACTTCTATTATGTTGTCAGCCTTTGAATGAAACATAGCTGCTTGAGAGCCTAATTTCTTAAGAGAATTAGCTATGTCTTTGTTAAAATCAATTAAAACTTCCTCCACAGTATCAATTATGTTTTTATCAGTAACCCTCAAGCCATTAATAAATTTCGATACGATTTTTTTCTTATCTAATTCTCTTTTAATTCTCGGACCTCCACCGTGAACAACTATTATAGATAAACCTAATTTATTCAGAACATTTATATCGGATATAAAATTATTAAATACATTTCTGTCTATTAGAACATTGCCACCATATTTAATAACAATTTTTTCATTTTCATATTTTTTAATGTATTTTTGAACAATATTAATGTCTGGTGCTTTATCGGGCCAAAATTCTTTTATCTCGTCTAGAGAAATATTTTTTGACATCTAATTTGTCTTCACAGTCGTTTTTTTAACAATTACGTACTGCTGAGCGATTGTAAGAATATTATTTATCGTCCAGTAAACAACTAGCCCAGAGGGGAAGGAAGCAAGTATGATTGTTAAAAACAATGGAAAGAAAGCAAATATTTTTGCTTGTATAGGATCAGCTGGTGCAGGGTTTAATTTTTGTTGAACCCACATAGAGACCCCCATTAATATTGGCCAAATGCCAATAACCATAAACCCTGGGGGATCCCATGGAATTAGACCAAATAAATTGAATAAAGAAGTTGGATCTTGTGCTGACAAGTCTTTTATCCAACCAAAAAATGGCTGATGTCTCATTTCTAAAGAAATAAAAAGCATCTTGTAAATTGCAAAAAAGAAGGGAATTTGAATTAAAACTGGTAAGCAACCTGATGCAGGATTTATTTTTTCTTTTCTATATAATGCCATCATCTCTTGTTGCAATTTGACTTTATCATCTTTATGAAGTTCTTTTAGTCTCATCATCTCTGGTTGAACTGCTTTCATTTTTGCCATTGATCTGAACGAGAAGTTAGCTAGTGGGAAGAAAATAAGTCTTATAGCAATAGTTAACAATACTATAGCTGTTCCAAAATTTCCTGAAATTTTAAATAAATAATCTATTACGAAAAATAAAGGTTTTGTGAAAAAATAGAACCATCCCCAGTCTATAACTAAATCAAATTTATTTATATTTTGGTCTGCAGCATATCCATCAATCGTATCAACCTCTTTAGCGGCAATAAACAATCTAAGTTTATTTACTCCAATTGATGATTTACTAATATTTACTGGTTCATTAATGATATAATTAGCCTTAAATCCATTTTCGTATAGGAAAGTAGATTTAAAATTTTTACCTGACTCGGGGACAAAAGCAGTCATCCAATATTTATCTGTTATTCCAAGCCAGCCTTCACTTGATTCTCTTACTATTTTTTTTTCTTCCACATCATCATAGTCGTCTTCTTTTAGTTCATCATCAAATACGCCAATATACCCCTCATGTTGAATATAAAAATTTTGAATATCATCGGGAATTTTATTTCTTGTCATCTGTGCATACGGATATAGGTTTATAGATGAATTTGAATTATTTTTTACTTGCTGTGATATTTTAAATAAGTATTTGTCATCTAACTCAATTCTTTTTTCAAAAATAACACCTTCTTTATTATTCCATTGCAAAATAACAGGAGTGTTATCACTTAAAATATTATTACCCTTTACTGTCCATTCGGTTTCTTTTGTTGGAACTTTAATTTTATTTCCAATACTTGTCCAACCTGTCTCAATATAAAAGCCGTTTTCAGTATCAGAGGGATTTAAAAAAATAATATTTTTTGCATTTTCAACTTTTTGTTTATGTTTTTTAAAAGATATATCGTCAATCAAAGCGCCTTTTAAATTAATTGAACCTATTACACTATTATTTTCAATTTTAACTCTTTTGCTTGTATTAATGGATTCTTCTCTGGTAAGTTTTTTTATTATTTTTGGTTGATCGATTGTTGGTGCGATGGAGTTTTGTTTTCTCTTTTGCTCTACCTTTTGATTTATTTGTTGATCAGAAGTTTTTTTAGGAGCTTCAAAGAATGCACCCCAGAAAAGCAAAACAGACATTGAAAGAGCAATTGCAACAAAAACATTTCTATCCATTATTACTCTCCTTTTTATCTTTTGAAATTGGCACGAAATCTAATCCATGACTGCCACCAAGTTTCTTAAATGGATGACATTTTAAAATTCTTTTTAACCCTAATTTTATTCCTTTTGTTAAACCTTGAGTTTTAAGTGTTTCAATAAAATACTCGGAACAACTAGGTAAAAATCTACATCTATTACCTAACAGTGGAGAAATTAAATATTGATAAATTTTGATTATGAAAATAAGAATTTTTGTCATTTTATTTTTTTAATTTACTAAAACTTTTCTCCATTAATGGCAAAAGCACATCTTGTTTTAAAGCATAAGCATTAGACTTACCGAAAACTATATAAGTGTAATCCTTATTAATTGCACCTCTTTTTTTTAATAATTTATGAACAATTGCTTTTAATTTTCTTCTAATTTTGTTTCTTTTGACTGCATTTCCAATTTTTTTTTTCATAACAAAACTAATTAATAAATTACTTTTGTGATTAGGTTTGAAAAAATTCTTTGCTGCAAAAATAGAATAATATTCTGTGTTAAATTTCTTTTCTTTTAAAGCTTTTCTAAATTGGTTGCTTTTTTTTAAACTTTCAAGCTTTACCATTAATTTTTAGGTAGAAAGTGTTTTTCTTCCTTTAGCCCTTCTACGAGCGATAAGTTGTCTACCAGCTTTTGTAGCCATTCTTGCTCTAAAACCATGTCTTCTTTTTCTAACTAAATTGCTGGGCTGATATGTTCTTTTCATAAATATTTAAAGGTATATATTTTAATTGTTGTCTATTGTACAGGTAAATTATGAGTAAAAATTTAAAAATATTTTTGGGCATTTCTTACTTAATTATACTTATCGCTTTCTTATATTTTATTTTTACGAGCATAGAAATAAGTAAATTAAATGATTTTTTATATTACAAAGAACTTCAAAAAGATTTAAGCAGTTTTGTTAGTGAGAGTATAATTGCAAATTTAATTTACTTTTTTATTTTCGCAGTTCTTTGGGTTGCTCTTTTAGGTTTTGGCGCACCTTTATTAATAATTTCTGGAATATTATTTGGTCAATGGATTGGAACTTTGATTTCTGTAATTTCAATTTCAGTTGGAGCATTGATTTTGTATTCTATAGGAAATTTCTTTTTTAGAGATTTAGTCAAAAAGATCCTACAACAAAAATTTGATAAATATATTTTTTTATTTAAAAAAAACGAATTTTACTATTTTTTTATATATAGATTTATTGGTGGGTTGGGAGTGCCATTTGGACTGCAAAACTTAATACCGATTTTATTTGGTATGGGTAAGTTTAATTATTTTCTTTCAAGTTTTTTTGGATTTATACCTGGTTTTTTTATTTTTAACACTATTGGCGCTGGACTAAATTCTTATGTGGAGCAAACAGAGAATTTTAATATACTTGACTTTATCTTAACTCCAGAGATTTATTTACCAATTCTTATGTTTGCTTGTCTTATGATAATTTCTTTAATAATGAAAAAAAAATTTTTTGATGATAAAAATTAATGAAAATGTTTTGTCTAATGATTTAAGTCCTTATCTTAAACAACATAAAGACAACCCGGTTAATTGGCAAATCTGGTCTAGAGAAACTTTAGATTTTTCAAAAAAAAATAAAAAACCTATTTTACTTAGTATTGGATACGCAAGCTGTCATTGGTGTCACGTTATGGCTCATGAAAGTTTTGAAGATACCGAAACAGCAAATTTAATGAATCAATTATTTGTAAACATCAAAGTTGATAGAGAAGAGAGACCAGATTTAGATTTTATTTTTCAAAGTTCATTTCAATTATTTAATCAAACTGGGGGTGGTTGGCCTTTGACAATGTTTTTGGATGAGAACGGAGTTCCATTCATGGGGGGCACTTATTTTCCCAAAGAGTCGAAACATGGTTTACCATCATTTAAAGAAGTTCTTAAAAAAGTCTCAGACTCTTATAAAGAACAAAGGGAAAATATAATTAAACAAAAAGATTTAATTATTAAAAACCTAGATCTCAAAAAAAACTCAGTTCTGAGTCAGGATCTCGAGCCAATTTTAGAATCGACATTAAGTTATTTAGATGAGATTAAAGGTGGTTACAAAGGTTCTCCTAAATTTCCAACTTTTAATCTTTATGAGACCTTGTTTTACTTTTATAACAATTCTAAAGATAAGAAGTACTTAAAGCCAATTCAACTTATAATTAAACAACTTTGTTCAAAGGGTATCTATGATCACGTTGAAGGAGGAATAGCACGCTACACAGTCGATGACAATTGGGTGATACCCCATTTTGAGAAGATGCTTTATGATAATACTCAATTTATTTTGCTTTTATCGAAATATTGCAAAATTGACCCAGACAATTATTTTAAAAATAAACTTTCACAAACCATAGAGTTTCTAAAAAAAAATTTTTTAAATAAAGAAGGTTTTTTAGGTTCCGCTTATGATGCCGACAGTGACGGTGAAGAAGGAAAATATTATGTTTATAATTACGATGAAATTAAAGATATAGAAAATATAGAAAAGTATTTTGAAATAAAACCTGAGGGAAATTGGGAAAAAAAAATTATCTTAATTGAAAAAAAGGAACCTAATGAGGATATTATAAAAAGATTATTAAAGATTAGATCTAAAAGGAATAAACCATTTTTTGATGATAAAACTCAATTAGATTTAAATTGCTTATGGATTAGCGCTTTAGTCACCGCTAGTGAAGTTTTACCAGAAAAAAATTATTTAAATTTAGCTGAAGAATTTTTTTCTAAAATAGAAAAAAAATACATTAAAGATAAAATTTTTCATAGTTATTCAAAAAATATTGTTTTTATTGAAGATTATGCATTTTTAATAAATGCTTTAAACGATCTATCAGATAATACTTTGAACTTTAGATATAAAGATTTATCAAAAAAAATATTAAAAGAAGCATTTGATAAATTTTATTTAAACGATAAGAATATTTTTCAAAAAAGCCCAAAAAATAATAATGATGTATTTTTTACGCCAGTAGATATAGGTGATAATACAATTCCAAATGGTAATGCTGTCATGCTTATAAATTTGATCAGATTAGGAATGATAGACGAAGCTAAAAAATTGGCTGATAGTTTAAATGGATATTTGAATATTTATAAAAATCATATGATGACATCTTTAAGAGCAATTGATTATTTCAATAATATTAAAGAGGGTAAAAATTGCAACGAACAAGGTTGTAAAATAGATGTTTAAAAAGATTAATTGGACAATTTGGTTAGTTTTAGTAATTTTATGGAATTACAGATTTCCACAAGCAACACCTTTTCAAGATGTTATAGTTGCCGTATTTTTGTCGATTTTGTTTATAATTATCGAACTGCTTCAATCAAGATACTTGAATAAAAGTAACTCAAGAAGTAAATTTGATAGAAAATGAAGGAGCGCTTGTTATGGGTATTCACTATGATTATAAATCAACACGTGGCGACAAAGCTATGAAAAAAGAAGCAAAAAGGAAGGCACGAATTGAACAAAGAAGAGCAAGAAGATCGAGCGCGAATCCAAAAGAGTCAGATCAAGAAACAATGCATGATATCAATAAACCTATCACTCTTGAGGATTTAACAAATCCAGACAAAAATTAGTACAATAATGAAATCTTTTGTTAAAAAAGATTTATTATTAAAAAAACGAGAGGCTTCACTAAAAAAAAATTTAAAAAAAAGAAAAAGCAATAAATCAGCAGTAAAGAAAAAGAATGGCAGTACTATCAGATAAATGGATTAGAAAAAGTGCTCTTACTAAAGGAATGATAAAACCTTTTGTTAGCAAACAAGTTAGAAAGGGTAAAATTTCTTTTGGTTTATCCTCCTACGGTTATGATGCGAGAGTTTCAAACGAATTTAAAATATTCACAAACGTAAACTCAGGTATTGTAGATCCAAAGGTATTCAAAAAAGAGAGCTTTGTTACTAAAATTGGAAAAGAGTGCATTATTCCACCTAATTCCTTTGCTTTAGCTAGGACAATTGAGTATTTCAAAATTCCTGAAAATGTTCTGGTAATTTGTTTAGGCAAGTCTACTTATGCAAGATGTGGAATAATTGTAAATGTTACTCCTTTAGAACCAGGTTGGGAAGGACATGTTACTTTAGAATTTTCGAATACTACACCACTTCCAGCTAAGATTTATGCAAACGAAGGTGTTGCTCAGTTTGTTTTTATGAGAGGGAACGAAAAACCTCAAGTTTCTTATGCAAAAAGGAAAGGCAAATATATGAAACAAAAAGGTGTTACTCTTCCAAAGGTATAAAGTTTCATTAATGCAAAAACTTCTGATTAAAGGAAAGAAAGAATTAAAAGGGAATATATATATTTCTGGATCTAAAAACGCAACTTTACCTATACTAGCATCGACGATTTTAGCATCAGAGGTGAGACTATTAAATGTACCATTTGTAAAAGATATTTTTACAATGCTTGAACTTCTAAAATTCATAGGAATAAAAGTAAAAATGAAAAGAAATAAGAATATTCTTGAATTGAAGAATGAAAAAAAAGAAATAAATACCTTAGCACCCTACAAATTAGTTAAAACTATGCGTGCTGGTGTTTTAGTTCTTGGACCTCTTCTGACAAAATTTAAAAAAGCAAAAGTATCACTACCTGGAGGTTGTGCTATTGGAACTAGACCGGTTGACCTACATTTATTTGCTTTAAAGAAACTTGGTGCAAAAATTAAGATTAAAGATGGTTATATAATTGCTGAAGCGAGGAAGGGGTTAATGGGAACAAAAATTAAATTTCCTTCTGTTTCAGTAGGCGCAACCGAAAACGCTTTATTAGCTGCTTTTGGAGCTAAAGGAAAAACGATTTTATTAAACTGTGCTATTGAACCAGAGATCAAAGATCTTATTTTATTTTTAAAAAAATTAGGAGGTAAAATAAAAATTTCTGGAAGAAAAATAACAATTTTTGGAAATTCATCTCCTAAACGAAAAATTACTCATAAAATCATTTTTGATAGAATAGAAGCTGGGACTTACTTAATTGCCGGTGTCTTAATTGGAAAAAAAATAATAATTAAACAAATTGACCCTAAAATTTTCATGTACGAAATAGACATTTTAAAAAAAATGGGTGCACAAATTTACAAAACTAGAAACTCAATCACAATTTTGAAAACAAAAAGTTTGAAGAAAATAAATATTTCTACAAAACCGTATCCAGGTTTTCCAACAGATCTACAAGCACAATTGATGGTTTTAATGACACAAACAAAAGGATTGTCAAAAATTAAGGAAAATATTTTTGAAAACAGATTTATGCATGTGCCAGAGTTAAGAAGAATGGGCGCTAGTATTGAAATTAAAAACAAAACAGCTTACATATCAGGACCTTCAAAATTAACTGGTGCGGAAGTAATGGCAACTGATTTGCGAGCCTCAGTAAGTTTGGTTTTAGCTGGACTTATTGCTGAAAATAGAACGATCGTAAATAGAATTTATCATTTAGATAGAGGATATGAAAATTTAGTAAAAAAGCTCAAAAATTGTAAAGCAGAAATTAAAAAAGTTTAAAATGAAAGTTAAAAACTTAAAGTTAATTGCTAAAACACAAGAAGATTTAAAGGTTCTATCAGCACATCTTCAGGACTCGATTGCCAATGTTTCAGATATTGCTAACTTAAAAAAAAATAAAATTTTACTGATGCAATTAAGTAGATTTATGTGGGAAGATGTTGAAAAAGGTGTTTTTAGAAAAAATAAGCGAATAAGAACTATTCTTAAATTTGAAAATGTCATAAAAGTTAATTCTAAGAATATTAATCAGTTAAAAAAAGACAAGTTTCTAGATTTTCTTACTATTGAAACTAATCAAATGCCTGATAAAAATTACGAAATGAATATAGTTTTTGCCGGAGACTCAGTGATCAAAATAGTTTCAGAGGTAATCGAGGTAACACTCGATGATCAAGGAGATCCTTGGGATACAAAAAATATGCCAACTCACAAGGTTTTATAGTGCTTAATTTTTTAAATTTTAATCGAAAAAATTCTTTAAAAAAATTAGAGTCAATTTTAAATGTTAGAAAATCTCGACAACAAAATCAGTCAGCTATAGTAAAAAAAATTCTATATAATGTAAAAAAAAATGGAGATAAGGCTGTAATTAGATACGAAAAAAAATTTTCAAATATAAAAAATAAATCCAAAAAGCTTCAATTTTCAAAGAATGAAATTAATAGTATTTCAAAAACTATTGATAAAAAATTAAAAAAATCTATTGATACTGCTTTCACTAGGATAAAATATTTTCATTCAAAACAAACATATTCAGCTTTTAAATACAGAGATAAATACAAAAATGAATTAGCTTACAAATATTCACCAATCGAAAGAGTTGGAGTATATGTGCCTGGAGGAACCGCAAGTTATCCGAGCACAGTATTGATGAATTGTATTCCTGCTTTAGTGGCTGGAGTAAAAAATATCTACCTAACGACACCAGCCTTTGGAACAGCTGTTAATCCAGCAGTGATTTATGCAGCGAAAAAATGTGGTGTAAAAGAAATTTATAAAACTGGTGGAGCTCATTCTATTGCAGCTTTAGCTTATGGAACAAAAACTTTTAAAAAAGTTGATAAAATAGTTGGACCGGGAAATGCATTTGTGGCATCTGCAAAAAAAGAAGTTTTTGGAGAAGTAGGTATTGATATGGTGGCAGGTCCATCAGAAGTAAGTATTGTAGCTGATCGATTTGCAAATTCAGAATGGATTGCCGCTGACTTGATTGCTCAAGCTGAACATGACGTTTTCGCTCAATCAATTCTTATTACTGATAGCAAAAAACTCATAGAGTCAGTTAAAACAAGTTTGAAAATGCAATTATCAAACTTGCCTAAAAAGAATATAGCAACAAAAAGCATCAAAAGCTATGGACTCTCAATTTATGCGAAAAACCAAAAAAAAATTTTAGAGGCAATAAACACTATTGCACCTGAGCACTTAGAAATTAATTGTCGTCAAGGTAATGATATTATTAAAAAAATTAAAAATGCGGGTTCTATTTTTATAGGTAAATTTTCACCTGAGGCAATGGGAGATTATTTAGCGGGTCCCAATCACGTTTTACCGACTTCTGGGTCTGCAAAATTTTCTTCAGGGCTATCAGTTAATGATTTTCTAAAGAGACAGTCTCTAATAAAAATAACAAAATCAGGTATTGAAAGATTAGGACCATCGGTTATAAATTTGGCTAAGCATGAAAATTTAGATGGTCATGCTAATTCGATTAAAATAAGATTAAAAAAAGGGTAAATTATTTGGCTAAACAAGAAACTTTAGAATTTAAAGGAAAAGTAACAGAATTACTTCCTAATGCAATGTTCAGAGTAAAATTAGAAAATAATCACGAAATTTTGGCTCACACCGCTGGAAAACTGAGAAAGAATAGAATAAGAGTTCTTGCAGGTGACAATGTTATGGTTGAAATGACTCCATACGATTTGACTAAAGGTAGAATTACTTTTAGATTTTAGGCCTTGTAGCTCAGTAGTAGAGCAGTACCCTGAAAAGGTATGTGTCGTAAGTGCGATTCTTACCAAGGCCACCACCAAGTATTTTTTGCCCATCGAAATTTAAAAATAAATTTGTTAAAACAGATTATGGGTAAAAATATTGGACTTTTTTGGTTAAAAGATGATTTTAGGATAAAAAAAAATTTAGCATTATTTGAGGCTACAAAAAATCACGATCAAGTAGTTGCCTTTTACTTATACAAAAAACAAAAATTTGATCATCAAGAAGCTCAAAAATGGTGGGTGAGTAAATCTTTAGAGGAATTTAGAAAAAAACTTGATAAATACAATATCAGTCTTGAGATAATTAAAACTGACTCCTACAAAACATTTTTTGAAAAATTATTTGGTAAAAAAAATTTTTCAATTTATTGGAATAAAACTTATGAGCCAAATTATCTTAAATTTGATGATTTCTTGTCAAAAAATTTTAAGATTAAAGAAATTAATTATAAGATTCTTAAAGGAAATATTTTAAATGAAATAGATGATGTAAAAAAAGGAGATGAAACACCATTTAAAGTTTTTACTCCCTATTGGAGAACTGCTGAAAAGATTTATTTAGATAAAATTCCTACAAAAGAAAAAATAATTTTAAAATGTAAAAAAAAAATTTCTTACTTTAAAAATACAATTAATGAAAAAGAAATAAGTCCAAAAAAAAAATGGTTTAAAAAATTTGAAAAATATTGGACACCAAGTGAAGAAAACGCTCTATTACAGCTGAAAAATTTTATCAATAGTAGGATTGAAAATTATGCAGAAGGTAGAAATTTTCCTTATCTTCCTGGTACTTCAAGACTATCCCCCTTTATTAAGCACGGACAGATTCATGTTGAAACAATTTGGGACGAGTGTCAGAAAATAAAAAAAATTGGAGCAAGTAAGTTTTTAGCAGAAATAGGATGGAGAGAATTCAACCACACCTTAATTAATAACTTTTCATATATGCTCAAAGGTAACTACTCAAAAAAATTTGATAAATTTCCATGGCAGAAAAATCTGAAATTTTTGTCTGCGTGGAAAAAAGGCTTAACTGGTTATCCAATTGTAGATGCAGGGATGCGAGAATTATATTCGACTGGATGGATGCATAATAGGATAAGAATGATTGTTGGTTCTTTTCTTGTAAAACATTTATTAATTAATTGGATGGAAGGAGAAAAATATTTTAAAAATTGTTTACTAGATTATAATGAAGCAAATAATATTTCAGGTTGGCAATGGGTGGCCGGTTGTGGAGCAGATGCGGCCCCTTATTTCAGAATATTCAATCCAATTTTACAAGGTGAAAAATTTGATAAGGAAGGTGAATACGTAAAAAAGTGGGTTCCTGAATTAAGAGAAGTTCCTAAAAAATTTATTCATAAGCCCTGGGAGCTAAATAATGAAAAAATTCTTAAATTAGGTAAGGATTATCCAAAACCAATTGTTGTGCACGAGGAAGCGAGGCAAAAAGCTCTTAGTTCTTTTAAAAAGATTTAATTTTATAAATTTCCATGACAATGTTTAAATTTTTTTCCAGAGCCACACGGACACTTTTCATTTCTGCCTGTTTTTTTAAAATTATTTTCTTCTTCTTTTTCTTTCTCATTATCCATAGTTTTTTCATTCGGTGAAACTACGATATTTAAATTCAATAAAAGTTTAATTACGTCATTTTTAATTTTTGAGAGCAATCCTTCAAAAAGAACAAAAGCTTCTTTTTTAAACTCAGATAATGGATCTTTTTGTCCGTATTGTCTTAATCCAATAACCTGTCTAAGTTGTTCCAAGTATTGAAGATGTGATCTCCATGAAAAATCAATAATTTGAATAAAAATTTTCTTTTCTAAACTTTTATTTTGACTCTCTCCCAAGAGATTTATTCTTGATTTTCGCTTTTTAAAAAATAACTCATTCATCTCTTTTAGAAAACTTTCTTTACCTTTAGAGGATAGTTGAGCTAAATTATCATCACTTAAAGAATTTCCAGTCACATTTTTAATTTGCGTTAAATATTTTTCATCATTTGATTTTTTATAATTATCAACAGTAATTTTTAATTCTTCTAATATTTCTTCAAAAAAATCATTAAGTATTGCGTCTATCTTATCTTCCCTCAATATTTTCAATCTTTGAGAAAATATTACTTGCCGCTGATCATTCATAACATCATCAAATTTTATTAGAGTTTTACGAATATCAAAGTTCCTACTTTCTACTTTTTTTTGAGCTCTCTCCATTGCTTTATTGATCCAAGGATGATCGATTGACTCATTTTCTTTTAACCCTAGTTTTTTAAGCATACCATCAATAGAGTCACCACCAAAAATTCTCATTAATTCATCTTGTAAGCTTATATAAAAAATTGTTGAACCAGGATCTCCTTGACGTCCAGACCTTCCTCTCAATTGGTTGTCGATTCTTCTACTTTCATGTCTTTCAGTTCCTATTATATATAGCCCGCCTAAATTTTTTACCTCTAATTCATTTTTTTTAAACTCATTAATATTATTTATTTTACCTTCTTCAAAAAAATCTTTGTTACCACCTAGTTTAATATCAGTACCTCTTCCAGCCATATTAGTAGCTATTGTAACAGCACCAATTTTCCCTGCCTCAGCAATAATTTTTGCCTCCTGCTCATGATGCTTGGCATTAAGAACATTATGAGTTATTTTTTTTTCATTAAGAAAATTAGAAATTTTTTCTGATTTTTCTATACTTGTTGTTCCTACTAAAACTGGTTGTCCTTTTTTATTACAATCAATAATTTTTTTTGAAATAGCATTATATTTTTCTTTCTCAGTTCTGAAAATTTGATCATTAAAATCTTTTCGGAGCATTTTTCTGTTTGTGGGGATAGAAACAACATTTAATTTATAAATATCATAAAATTCTTCCGACTCAGTCATTGCAGTTCCGGTCATACCCGCAAGTTTTTTGTATAACCTAAAATAATTTTGATAAGTAATAGATGCTAAAGTTTGATTTTCTTCCTCAATTTTTACATTTTCTTTAGCCTCTATAGCTTGATGTAAACCATCTGAAAATCTTCTTCCTGACAAAACTCTACCTGTGAATTCGTCGATAATTTGAACTTTCCCGTCTCTTACAATGTAATCAATATCTTTTTTGAAAATCAAATTGGCTTTTAAAGCTTGATTAGTATGGTGAACAAGATCTAAATTTGCAGGGTCATAGAAATTATTATTCTTTAAAATTTTTTGCTGCAAAGCTAATTTTTCTATTTTATCTACCCCATCATCAGTAAGTATAACATTTTTATTTTTTTCATCTAATTCAAAATCACTTTTTTGTAAGTATCTAATAAAATTATTTGATGTTGTATAAAGAGTAGTTTTATCCTCTAGCTTTCCAGAAATAATTAGTGGAGTTCTCGACTCATCAATAAGGATACTATCAACTTCATCTACGATACAATAATTATGTCCCCTTTGTACCATTTCATTAAGTTCGTACTTCATATTATCTCTTAGATAGTCAAA
>CACBIC010000006.1 GCA_902539235.1 uncultured Pelagibacteraceae bacterium
TTAGTTAACCAAATTTTTGTTTCAATAAAAAATATTAATAAAGAAAAAAATGTTACTATTTTTTTAGTTGAGCAAAATGCCAAAAAAGCTTTGGAGCTTGCAGATAGAGCATATGTTCTTGTAAACGGGAAGGTGACCATAAAGGGTCTTGGTCAAGAGTTGCTTAAAAATAAAGACATACAAGCCGCTTATCTCGAAGGTGGTTCAAAAAATTAACTTTTTTTCATATTTACAAGATTGTAATTAAGGTGTTCAATATCATATTTAATTAATTAATAACAAAGGGAAATAATATGTTAAGAACGTTCAATAAACTTCTTTCATTAATTGCCGGAACATTAATGCTTGCAACAATATCAGCTAAAGCTGAAGTTGTTGTTGCTTCTGCTGGACCTATGTCTGGTCAGTATGCTTCATTTGGTGCTCAGTTAAAAGCTGGTGCTGAAATGTGGTTAAAGCACGTAAATAAAAAAGGTGGAATTAATGGTGAGAAAGTTAAATTAGAAATCGGAGATGACGCTTGTGATCCTAAACAAGCTGTTGCTGTAGCCAACAAGTTTGCTGGTCAAGGTGTAGCTTATGTTGCAGGTCACTTCTGCTCTGGTTCTTCAATTCCAGCTTCTGCGGTTTATAATGAAGAAGGAATTATTCAAGTTTCACCAGCTTCAACAAATCCAGCGTTAACGGATAAAGGTGGTAAATATACTTTTAGAGTTTGTGGTCGAGATGATCAGCAGGGTGAAGTTGCTGGTAAATTCTTAGCTGATAACTATAAGGGTAAAAAAGTAGCTATACTTCATGACAAAACTGCTTACGGAAAAGGTTTAGCAGATGCGACGAGAAAAAATATGAAGAAAGCTGGCCTTAAAGAAGCTATGTACGAAGCTTACACAGCAGGGGAAAAAGATTACTCTGCTTTAGTTTCAAAACTAAAATCTAATAACATCGATGCAGTTTATCTTGGTGGTTACCACACAGAAGGTGGTTTGATCGTAAGACAAATGAGAGATCAAGGTATGAAAACCAAATTAATCAGTGGCGATGCTTTAGTTACAGCTGAGTATTGGGATATTACTGGTGATGCAGGTGAAGGTACGTTAATGACTTTCTCTCCAGATCCAAGAAATAACCCTGCAGCTGCAGATGTTGTAAAAGAATTTAAAGCTGCTGGTATTGAACCAGAAGGTTATGTTCTTTATTCATATGCTGCGTTACAAGTATTCGAACAAGCTGCTAACCAAGCTGGATCAAATGACCCTGCTAAGGTTCTTAAAGTAATGAGAAAAGGTAAGTTTGATACTGTAATTGGTTCACTAGGCTTTGATAAAAAAGGTGACGTGAGCTTACCAGGTTACGTATTTTATGAGTGGAGCAAAGGTAATTACAAAGAACTGTAATTCAATTGTTTAACTAATTTAAGAGGGGGCTTAGGCCCCCTTTTTTATTTGTAGAAAGGAATTTATGGAAATAACTTATGATGATTTTAAAAAGGTACAAATTAAAGTTGGTACTGTTTTAGAAGTAAAAGTAAATGAAAAAGCAAGAAAACCTTCATTAGTAGTTAAGGTAGATTTTGGAAAAGAGATAGGCATTAAACAATCTTCAGCACAAATTACTCACTATTACAATCCTGAAAATTTAGTTGGTAAACAAGTTATTGGAGTTTGTAATTTCCCAACAAAAAATATAGCTGGCGTTGTATCAGAAGTTTTAGTGCTTGGAGCTATTGAAAAAGACGGAAAAGTTGTCCTAGTGCACCCATCTCAGAAAACTGATAATGGTTTAGATATTGCATAATGAGTTCTGAAACATTTAATTGGAGTTGTAAACACACTTGGTCCAGAAGTGCCAAAAATACATTTTGGTGTTTACTTGGTTGCTCTATTGGTGACTTTGGAACTATTTTATTTTTTCAATTAACAAAAATACCTTTTCCAGTTTTAGCAATTATGGTTCTAGCAATAATCAACGGAATTATTACAAGTATAATTTTAGAAACAATTATTTTATTAAGACAAAACTTTTCTTTTAAGTTAGCTTTTAAAACAGCTATTGGAATGAGTTTAATCTCAATGGTAAGCATGGAAATTGCAATGAATGCTACTGATTATTTTCTCACAGGAGGAGCTATTTTAACTTGGTGGGTTGTGCCGATAATGTTAGCTGTTGGATTTATTACGCCTTGGCCATATAATTATTGGAGATTAAAAAAGTTCAACGAAGCTTGCCACTAAGTAATTTTGTTTAAGATTTTATCCTTAAAAATAAAATGATGAACAATCACTGCAAGTATATGCAGACTTACAAGCGCTAATAATAAGTAATTAGCGTAAATATGAACTTGGTAATAAGCATCAGCTAAAATGAAATTATCTTTTTTAAATCCATATTTAAAAAATATAAAATTAAGTGTTTCTCCCATATAAAGTTTCTTGAGAATGCCAGAAATAGTTATAGTAAAAATACTTAAATAAAGTAAAAAATGGTTAGCCTTTCCAATGAAGACTTGTCCTTTAAAAAAACTTTTAGTTTCAGATGGACTTGGGTTAAAAAATTTCCAAATTAGTCTAAACAAAGTAAGATAGAAAACGGTTATTCCAACTAGGATATGTATATTTTCAAGTTCAATTCTTTCATCAGAAAATTCAAGCCCTACTAAGTAAAATCCAAAAGGAACTTGGGCTATTAATACAATAAATGTAACCCAGTGGAACAATTTGGCCAATAGGCCATATTCATTTTGACTGTTAAAAATTTTCATTATTAATTATAATTGAATATGTCATTTAAAAACACCATGTCTAAATTCATTGTTTTAACAGTAGTATCTTTCTCTGTTTTTTATATCTTTAATTTTGTCACAGATAAAAAAGACGCTTTGGCCAACATTAACAATAAACAAATCGTTGAAGTTTTTAAGACTCCCTCATGCGGATGTTGTTATGGCTACGTTTTATTCTTAGAGGAAGAAAAATTTAAAGTTAAACAAACAGATATGAGAAGCCTTCATACAATAAAACAAAAATATAATATTCCTGTTGAAATGCAGTCATGTCATACTACTATTATGGGTAAATACTTTATTGAAGGACATGTCCCGTTTGAGGCAGTAAATAAATTATTAAAAGAGCAACCAGATATTGATGGTATAGCTTTACCTGGAATGCCTATTGGGACACCAGGAATGCCAGGTGATAAAGATGAACCCTATGTTATTTATCAACTTAAAGATGGGAAATCTTCAGTATTCATGACAATATAAATCTTATGATACAAAAGATAAAAATAATAAAAACATTTATTATTATTTTTTCTTTAAGCTTTTCTTTTTCTGCTAATGCTCAAACTGTGGAAGAAATTATTAAAGGTAGAAAAGCAATGTTTAGCGAAAATTATCAAAACGCTAAAAAAATATCTATATTACTGAAATCTAAAAGAATTGAAGAGGCTAAACCTTTAATGAAAAAAATTTCAGATAATTATATAAAATTATTAGATTATTTTCCTGAAAATGCAAAAGAGGGGTTTAAAACAGGGGCACTACCGAGCATTTGGGAGAATAAAGATGAATTCAATGCTTTAATGAAAAAAGCATCAGATGATATGATAAAACTTGCCAAAGCAATCGAGACTGCTGAAGATCTAAGAGCAGCGCAGAAAGAATTAATGTGGAGCAATTGTTCGGCTTGTCATAGTAAGTTTAGAGCGCCTCATTAAATTTAAATGCAACTTTTTCCATTAATCTTATTCGGTATTGCAACCGCGTTTTCTCCTGGTCCAAATAATATTATGACATCTTATACAGCTTTTAATTTTGGGTTTAGAAAAGCGATTCCTACAATGCTTGGCGTTATTATTGGATGGACACTATTAATTATTCTTTTGCAACTTACATCTGGAGCTATTTTTCAAAAGTATGCATTTATTCAAACTACAATAAAAATATTAGGATCAATCTACCTATTATATATGGCATACAAGTTATCTTTTGCAGGACAAACAAAAGATAAAAAAATTGATCCAAAGCCTGTAACTTTTTTAAATACTTTTTGGTTTCAATTTGTAAATCCCAAAAGCATTATTGTTGGATTAACTTCAATTTCTTTATTTATTGATACGCAAAATAACTATTTAAGAGACTCGGTTGTTTTAACATTTGTGTGGTTTTTGATGGCTGTTGGAAGCCAAACAGCCTGGTGTTTAATGGGCAAATACATGAGAAAATTCGCCACAAGTGATAAATTTATTAAGAATTTTAATTACACAATGTCTTTTTTACTTATCGTTTGTGTGATTTTGTTCTATGTATAGCGCATGAAATTTAATAGTAAAAATTCCTTTAAATCATTAGATAATATTACATCATCAGGCAAAGAATATAAAATTTTCAATTTAAAAATAGCCGAAAAGAATGGTTTAGATGGAATTTCAAAACTTCCAAAATCTCTAAAAGTTTTATTAGAAAATTTACTTAGATACGAAGACGATATAACTGTCGATAAAAAACAGATTTTAGCAATTAAAGAATGGCTAAAAAATAAAAAATCTAATACTGAAATAGCATACAGACCAGCTAGAGTTTTAATGCAGGACTACACAGGAATCCCAGCGGTAGCTGATTTAGCTGCTATGAGAGATGCTGTAAAAGATAAAAATAAAGATCCAGAAAAAATAAACCCCTTATCAACTGTAGACTTAGTAATCGATCATTCAGTAATGGTTGATGAATATGCTTCAGGAAAATCGTTTGATAAAAATGTAGAAAGAGAATTTTCTAGAAACGGAGAGCGTTATTCTTTCTTAAAATGGGGACAAAAAGCTTTTGATAATTTTAGAGTAGTGCCACCAGGAACAGGTATTTGCCATCAAGTAAACTTGGAATATTTATCTAAAGTTGTTTGGTCATCTAAAAGCGGGAACGATTTATATGCTTACCCAGACACTTTAGTTGGAACAGACAGTCATACTACAATGGTTAACGGTTTATCTGTATTAGGCTGGGGAGTTGGTGGCATTGAAGCCGAAGCTGCTATGTTAGGACAGCCAATCTCAATGTTAATTCCTGAAGTGGTTGGCGTTGAAATAAAAGGTAAACTTAAAGAGGGCACAACAGCAACTGATTTAGTCTTAACTATAGTGGAAATGTTAAGAAAAAAAGGTGTTGTAGGAAAATTTGTAGAATTTTATGGAGAAGGACTTAAAAACTTAACTTTAGCTGATAGAGCAACTATTGCAAACATGGCTCCTGAATATGGAGCGACTTGTGGTTTCTTCCCTGTTGATGATGAGTCACTTAAATATTTAAAATTATCTGGACGAGATAGTGCTACAATTGCTTTGGTAGAAAAATATTCTAAAGAACAAGGGCTATGGGCAAGTAATGATGTGGAGTTCACTGATACAGTATCTCTAGATGTAAGCACAGTTGTAACAAGTATCTCTGGACCTAAAAGACCTCAAGATAAGGTTTTACTAACCGAGGCAGCAAGTTCTTTCGCAAAAGTTTATAAAGAAAACGCTAAAAGATCTAAAGTTGTAGAGTCTGATGTTGCAGGAGCAGATTTCAAATTAAAAGATGGGGATATTGTTATTGCAGCAATTACTTCATGTACCAATACATCAAATCCTAGCGTTCTAATCGGAGCTGGACTTCTTGCTAAAAAAGCTTATGAGAAAGGATTAAAAGTAAAACCGTGGGTCAAAACTTCTTTAGCGCCAGGATCACAAGTTGTTACTGACTACTTAGAAAAAGCTGGCTTAAATAAATATTTAGATGAATTAGGTTTTAATCTTGTAGGATACGGATGCACTACATGTATTGGAAACTCAGGACCATTAAATAAAAATATATCAGATGCAATTAACGAAAAAGATTTATATGCAGTTTCAGTTTTATCTGGGAACAGAAACTTTGAAGGTAGAATAAATCCAGATGTAAAAGCAAACTATCTTGCTTCGCCTCCTCTAGTTGTTGCTTATGCTTTAGCTGGGAATATGAATTTTGATTTATATAAATCTTCTCTTGGGAAAGATAAAGCTGGCAAAGATGTTTTCTTAAAAGATATTTGGCCGAGCAACAAAGAAATTGAAGATATTATGCTTACCTCTTTAAATGCTGATATGTTTAAAAAAAGATATTCTAATGTTTCAGAGGGACCAAAAGAATGGAGAGAGATCGATACAGTTGACAGTGATATTTATAACTGGGAACAAAACTCAACATATGTAAAAAGACCACCTTTTTTTGATAATCTTCCTGATAAACCTGAAGGTTTTAAGGCAATTAACGATGCCAGAATACTTTTGTTATTAGGAGATACAGTAACTACAGATCATATTTCACCAGCAGGGAGCATCAAGAAAGATAGTCCAACGGGGGATTATTTTATGGAACATCAAATCCAACAAAAAGACTTCAACTCTTATGGTGCTCGAAGAGGAAATCATGAAGTAATGATGAGAGGAACTTTTGGAAATATCAAAATTAGAAATGAAATGGCGCCTGGAACAGAGGGTGGATTTACTACTCTACAGCCTGATGGCAAGGTTATGAGCGTTTATGAAGCTGCCATGGAATATAAAAAAAGAAATAATGATTTAGTTGTCATTGCTGGTAAAGAATACGGAACAGGATCTTCAAGAGACTGGGCAGCTAAAGGAACAAAGCTATTAGGCATTAAAGCTGTGTTAGCTGAAAGTTTTGAGAGAATTCATAGATCGAATTTAGTAGGTATGGGTGTTTTGCCACTTCAATTTAAAGAAGGTTTTGATAGAAAAAAATTAAAAATAACAGGAGCTGAACTCATTACAATAATTGATATTGAAAAGGGAATTAAACCAAGAGCTGAGGTAGCTTGTGAAATTAAATATAAAGATGGCACAATTAAAAAGATACAAGCTTTGAGTAGAATAGATACTGAAAATGAAATAGAATATTACAAAAACGGAGGAATTCTTCAGTTTGTTTTACGTAACATGCTCAATTAATGAGAAATATCATAGTAAAAGTTCACCCATCCAAAGCTAATTTAAAAAAGAGAGAACAACTAGCATGGAAGATTGCAGAAATCTCTTCTGATAAAGCAAAATTAAATAAAGATGCAATTGAGATGGTTATTAATAGAATTATCGATAATGCTTCTGTTGCAATAGCGTCTTACAATAGAAAGCCCGTTGTTTCTGCAAGACAAATGGCTTTAGCACATCCTAGAAAGAATGGAGCAAATGTTTTTGGATTAAATCCTAAAGTTAAAGTGGATTGTGAATGGGCAGCTTGGGCTAATGGTACTGCAGTGAGAGAACTTGACTATCATGATACTTTTTTAGCGGCAGATTACAGTCATCCCGGAGATAATATACCCGCAATTTTAGCAGTAGCTCAGCAAAAAGGTTGTAATGGGTTAGATCTTATTCGAGGGATATTAACTGGTTACGAGGTTCAAGTTAATTTAGTTAAAGGGATTTGTTTACATGAACATAAAATAGATCACATAGCACACTTAGGCCCTAGTGTTGCAGCGGGTTTAGGAAGTTTATTAAGATTAAATACAGAAACAATTTACCAGTCAGTGCAACAAGCGTTGCATACAACTATTTCAACCAGACAATCAAGAAAAGGAGAAATTTCCAGTTGGAAAGCTTTTGCCCCTGCACATGCTGGCAAATTAGCAGTCGAGGCAGTTGACAGATGTATGAGAGGAGAGGGTGCTCCAAGTCCGATTTATGAAGGTGAAGATAGTGTTATAGCCTATGTGTTATCTGGTCCAGGAAAAAAATATATTGTTCCTTTACCAAGAGTTAATGAACCAAAAAAAGCAATATTAGAAACCTACACAAAAGAACATTCAGCTGAGTATCAATCGCAGGCATTAATTGATTTAGCAAGAAGTTTGAATAAGAAAATTAAAAATTTAAATAATATAAAAAAAATTACAATTGAAACAAGTCATCATACACATTATGTAATTGGAACTGGTGCTAATGATCCACAAAAAATGGATCCGTATGCAAGTAGAGAAACTTTAGATCACTCTATAATGTATATTTTTGCTGTAGCTTTAGAGGATGGAGCTTGGCATCACGTAAAATCTTACACACCACAAAGAGCTAGAAGAAAAAGCACAGTTCAACTTTGGCGAAAAATAGTAACTAAAGAGAATAAGAAATGGACAAAAAAATATCATAACAGAGATCCTAAAAAGAAATGTTTTGGTGGAAAAGTTATTGTCAAAATGAAAAATGGTTCCACAATATCAGAGGAGATTAATGTTGCAGATGCTCATCCAGCTGGAAAACGACCATTCGGAAGAAAAGAATATATTAACAAATTTAAAGTTCTAACAGATAATATTATTTCAAAAAAAGAGTCACAAAGATTTTTAAAATGCGTTCAAAATTTGAGAAAATTGAAACCTAAAGATCTTAACGGACTTAATGTTGAAATTTTACCTAAAATGAGAAAAAGAATTAAATACGGTAAAAGTATTTTTTAACTATTTGATTTTTTTTGCCAAGTCATTAGCACTTAACCAAGCATTTTCAACTTTAGGACCGATAAACCAATCAGCGCACAATCCTAACCTCAATTTTTTGTTCCAATAACTTTTTAAAGGTGAGCCATTTAAATTATAAGAATATTTCCATCCGTGTGTCTTTTTAAAAATAATCTTATTTTTTTTATATCCCGTAAAGTTAAGAAATTTTGATATTAGAGTATTTTCTGCTTTTTTACTTTTTTTATAATGATTTATATTCTTTCTAGCCCACCCGATTGAAGATTGTAATGTCCAAAGTGAATTTGAAGAATTAAATCTATTTTTACTATTTTCAAATGCCGCCCATGTTAAAACGTCATCATTAAATTTTATACTACTCACAGGAACAGTTCTTTGATTTTTAAAAGCTAACATTGTTGTAATGTTTGGCTCCATATTTATTTTTAAATTTGATATTCTTTTTTCTAGATATTTACCTGCAATCTTTTTTGATTGGGGGAAGGGACAAGTTAATATTATCGACTTAGCTTGAATATTTTCACCATTATCAAGATATATTTCCCAAAAATATTTATTATTAAGAATTGACTTAACTGATGATTGAAAACTTTTTTTAATTTGTTTGGTATAATATTTTGAAATGAAATTGTTACCTTTTACACCAATGAATTTTTCAACTATATCTTTTTTTTCAAACGTAAAATCTAAATGATTCCCAGTCCAAATTTTTGCTTCTCTTTTTTTACAAAGAGATTTCATAAACTTTAAAAATTCTTTTGATTTTGGAGAAATATATTGAACCCCATGGTCAAAGCTTAAATTTTGTTTAAATCTTTTATTTGATGCACGTCCGCCTGGACCTCTTGCTTTATCAAGAATATGTACCGAGTACTTTTTTGAGAGATGGTGAGCTATTGTAGAGCCAGATACACCTGACCCTATAATGCAAAAATCTAACATTATAAGAATAAAAATTTGTATTTTTCGTTAATTGAAAGAACTTCATAATTAACAAGTCCTCCAATTATTAATTGTATTGAAATTACTAAAATTACAAACAAGCCTAAGTATCCGAGCCACATATGTTTTTTGATATATTCAGCAAAATAACTTGCAAGAGTTGCGATCAAAAATACTGATAACAACAAACCTATTACCATTAAATGAAAATTACCTTTCGAGGCGGCTACTACTGCAATAGTATTGTCAAAACTTAATGTAAGATCAGCAATTAAAACTTGATAAACCCCAACACTAAAGCTTTTAGTTTCAGCAGATTTTAGTTGCGGTGTTTTAATTTTATTTTTACCAAAAAAGTCTTGTCTTAAATTATTAATTACCCATAAAAGCAGAACTCCACCCAGGATTTTTATCCATGCAAATTCGAATAAATAATTAGCTCCGGAGGCAAAAACTATTCTGAACAGGAATGCTGCGGCAACACCCCATGCTATAATCTTTCTTCTATTTTCTGTTGCAAATCCTGCAGCTATTAAACCTATTATGATCGCGTTATCCGCAGCCATAACTATATCTATGAGGATTATTTGTATTGAGATAATTACTTGCTCTAACATTCGAGAATCAATGTATATAAGGTTATTAAGATATATTAAAGAATAAAATGGAACTGTTCAAAAGCTCATCTAAATTTTCAAAAAAACAAATAATATTGTTGTCCATACCGGTTTTTTTTTCAAACATGGCTATCCCATTAGTAGGAATAGTAGACACCGGGTTGATGGGCAATCTAAGTGAAACGAAGTATTTAGCTGCAACCAGTATAGCCACATCAGTTATGACTATGATTGTTTGGAGTTTTGGTTTTTTAAGAATGGGGACCGTTGGAATAGTTGCACAGGCTTATGGTAGAAGCGATTATAGAGAGATAGTAAAAACGATTTTAAGAAATTTGGTCCTTGCTCTAATTGCAGCATTTATAATAATTATTTTTTTTCCAATCTTAAAAATTGCAATAAGTTACTTTTTCTCTCCCTCTGATGAAACAGAGGTATTAATAAAAACTTATTTAAACGTGAGAATTTTTTCAATTCCAGCAGAATTAATTATTTACGTTTTAGTGGGTTTTTATTTAGGTATACAAAAAACTAAAATTTCAAGTTTTTTAATAATTGTTCTATCAAGCTTGAATATTATTTTTAGCTCTCTTTTAGTTTTAACATATAATTTAGACGTTTTTGGTGTAGCTCTAGGAACATTAATTTCAAGTTATATAACCTTAATTATTTTCACGTTATTTACATATAAATATATTATTCAAAAATTTAAAGTTATTCCAAAATTTGAAAATTTAGTAGTAAAGTCTAAATTACTCAAACTTTTAAATATAAATTTAGATATTTTTATAAGAACTTTATTTCTCACATTTGCTTTTCTATGGGTAACTTATCTTGGCTCAAAAATTGGAGAAGATCATTTAGCTGTAAATACAATATTAATGCAATTTATAGTTTTATCATCATTCTTCTTAGATGCTTATGCATTTTCGACTGAAGGGATTGTAGGTTTTGCTGTAGGAAGAAGAAACCAAAAATCTTTTTTAGAAGTTGTAAAAAATTCTATTCAGGTAAGTTTTATAACTGCTATAATAATTTCAATAATCTATTTAATATTTTTTAAGGAAATAATTTACGTAATTACTGATATTGAGATTTTAAGATTTATTTCTTTTCAACATATCTTATGGGTAATTATAATTCCACCAATTGCATGTTTTTGTTATCAATTGGATGGAATATTTATCGGAGCATCACAAACAAAAGAAATTAGAAATGCAATGATAATATCTGTTTTGAGTTATATTGGAGTATCAATTCTTTTAACAAAATATCTAGACAATCATGGTATTTGGTTATCTCTTTTGTTATTTATGATATTTAGGTCTTTAACTTTACAATATTATTTTAAAAATATTTTGAAAAGATTTTAAATGCAATTTTTATATAAAATACCAGGTTATATTTTACTCTTATTTGGCGGATTTTGTTTAAGCTGGGGAGGATTTATAATTAGATCTTTTGAAGAGGCAAGTATCTGGCAAATATTATTTTTAAGATCTTTTTTTTTCCTTTTAGCTTTAATAGCTTTTCTTTGGGTAACTTATAAAAAAAATACCTTTAATATTATAAAAGAGTCTGGCCTCCCGGGATTATTAGGTGGATTTGTTTTATCATTTAGCTTTGTTGCCTTTGTTGTCGCGATGAGCAATACAACAGTAGCAAATGTTGTTTTTATAATAAGCACCCAAACTATGTTCCTGGCAATATTTGGTTACTTTTATCTCAAAGAAAAAGTTTCTTTAATCGGTTTGATTTCAATCTTTCTGGCTATGAGTGGTATTGTTATAATGGTAGGAGACTCTATCTCAGGTGGATCATTATTTGGAAATATAGTGGCATTAGCGATCCCAATCAATTTTGCAATTTTAGTAATGATAATCAGAAAAAATACCAAAGTTGATATGGTTCCAGCAATTTTTTATTCTGGAATATTTAGTTTGATTTACGGTTTTTTCTTAGCAGAGTCTTTTGAATTCACAAAACACGATCTTTGGATGGGTTTTCTTCTTGGAGTTCCACAATTAGCATTAAGCTTTATTTGTATAACAATTGGATCAAGAACAGTTGAGTCAGCAACAGTAGGACTTTTAATGTTGATGGAAACTTTATGTGCGCCTCTCTGGGTATGGTTATTTTTAAATGAAATTCCACCAATTAGTGTATTTATAGGTGGCGCAGTAATTATTTCGGCAATAATATTGAAGAGTTTTGATAAAAAACAAAGTAAGACTTGAATAATTTGCATTTGACTTTTTATAGTTTTTAGAGGAAAGTCTCCAACGTAACGGGAGAGACCATTTAGGCGCCGAAGGAGCAACCACCCCGGAAACTCTCAGGCAAAAGGACCGTTACCGTAATAACTCTGGAAAGCAGGCGTAAGCCTCACCGAAGGATTAAATCTCTCAGGTACATAGACAGATGGGGTTAGATAAGAGTTATTATGGAAGTACAAAAAACAGCTTTATATAATTATCATAAGAACTTAGGAGCAAAGTTTGTTCCATTTGCTGGCTATGAAATGCCTATCCAATATAAAGATGGTATTGTAAAGGAACATATTTCTACAAGAACACACGCTGGATTTTTTGATGTGTCACATATGGGACAATTTTTTTTAGAGGGGGATGAAACATTAATAGAGTCTCTAGAAAAAATTATTCCAGCAGATTTAAAAAATTTAAAAGTTAATCATTCAAAATATTCTTTTTTACTAAACAACGAAGGTGGAATAATTGATGATTTAATCATTACAAAAACAGAAAAAGGTTTTTGTATAATCTTAAATGCAGCTTGTAAGGAAAACGATATTAAACAAATTTTACAATTTTTAAAAAAAAATCATAAACATCTTTTAAACAATGATTTATCTTTAATAGCGTTACAGGGACCCAAATCTGTAGAGATTTTAGAAAAATTAATTCCCGGTGTTGCTAATTTAAAATTTATGACGGGAAGTAATTTTGAGTATGAAGGTGAAAATCTTTATGTAACAAGATCTGGATATACAGGTGAAGATGGTTTTGAAATCTCAATTTCAAATGCAAAAGTCGAAAAGCTCATCGATTATTTAATTTCAAATGAAGTTAAACCGATAGGTTTAGGAGCTAGAGACACATTAAGATTAGAGGCAGGTCTGTGTTTATATGGTCATGATTTAAACGAAAAAATAAATCCAGTAGAGGCTAATTTAAAATGGGCTATTGCTAAAAAAAGGAAAGAAGTTGGCGGCTTTAATGGATGGGAAAAAATAAAAAATTTATTAGCAAACGGATGTGAAAAAATTAGAGTTGGTATAAAACCAGATGGAAAAGTTATAGCTAGAGAAAATACTAAAATCTTTTCGTCAGATAATAATGAAATAGGATTCGTTACAAGTGGTACTTTTGGACCGAGTGTGAACGCTCCAGTTGCAATGGGATATGTTAAATCAGAATTTTCTAAAATAGGTACATCTATTCAGCTTGAAGTAAGAGGAAAAAAATATGGGGGTAAAATTTCTGAACTTCCATTTTATAAAAAAAGTTATGTTAAATAAGGGGAAACAAATATGAGTGAAAAAAAATTTTCTAAAAAACACGAATGGGTCTCATTGGAGGGAGACGTTGCTACAGTTGGAATAACTAAGCATGCAACAGAAATGCTCGGTGATATTGTTTTTGTGGAGGTTCCTGATGCAGGAAAAGCCGTAGAAAAAGAGGGTCAAGCAGCTGTTGTAGAGTCTACTAAAGCTGCGAGTGATGTTTATTCTCCTATTTCTGGAGAAATTACAGAGGGAAATAAAGCTATTGCAGATGATCCCGGGAGCGTAAATACTGACCCTGAAGGTGCGAGCTGGTTTTTTAAGTTAAAGATAAAAGATAAAGGTGAGTATGACTCCCTTATGTCAAAAGACGAATATGATAAATTTTGTAAGGAGAATCCAAGTTAAATGATTGACGATAATTCAAAAGAATTTATTAAAAGACATATTGGTCCTTCTGAAGAGGATCAGTCCAAAATGTTGCAATACGTTGGATATAAATCATTAGAGGATCTAATGAGCAATACTGTGCCAGAAAAAATCTTATTAAAAGATGATCTTAAGATCGATCAGCCAATGTCAGAAAACGATGCTTTAAAAAAATTAAAATCTATATCTAAAAAAAATAAAATCTTTAAAAATTTTATTGGAATGGGATACTATAATTCTATTACACCCAATGTAATTCTTAGAAATATTTTAGAAAATCCAGGATGGTATACATCTTATACACCTTATCAACCTGAAGTGGCGCAAGGTCGTCTTGAAATGCTTTTAAACTTTCAACAATCAATAATTGACCTAACGGGCATGGATATAGCTAATGCTTCTTTGTTAGACGAAGCAACAGCGACAGCAGAGGCAGTAGGATTAAGCCAGAGATTAGATAAAACTAATTCAAAAAAAATATTTATTTCAAGCAATTGTAATCCTCAGACAATAGATCTCATAAAGACTAGAACAAATCCTTTTGGTTTAGAATTAATTATTGGTGATGAAAAAAAAGAACTTACAAAAATTAACGAAGATATTATTTGTGGAGTTTTATCATATCCTGGAACTTTAGGTGAGATAAACGATCCTAGCGAAAGTATTAGTCAAATACACAAAAAAAATGGAAAAGCTATTTTAGTTTGCGACTTATTGGCTTTAGCTAGATTAAAAACTCCGGCAGAACTTGGGGCTGATATTGCTGTAGGTAGCGCTCAAAGATTTGGTATCCCTATGGGGTACGGTGGGCCTCATGCAGCATTTTTTGCTACAAAAGAAGAATTTAAAAGATCAATGCCAGGAAGAATAATAGGCGTTTCAAAAGATAGACACGGAAAAAAAGCTTACAGGCTTTCATTACAAACTAGGGAGCAACACATTAGAAGAGACAAAGCAACAAGCAATATTTGCACTGCTCAAGCATTACTAGCTATCATTTCTGCTGCCTTTGCAATTTATCACGGACCTGAAGGAATACTTAAAATAGCGAATAGAACTTCTAAATTAGCTAAAATTTTTGCTGATAACATTAAAACAGGTGGTTACAAGATTTTTTCAGATCATTTCTTCGATACCGTTACAATTAAGACCAACGAAAAAACAAATCCTATTTATGAAGCTGCATTAAAAGAGAATATAAACCTTAGAAAAGTTAATAAAGATCATTTATCAGTTGCTTTTGATGAAGCAAAAAAGCTTGATGACGTTAATCTTCTATTAAAGTTATTTGGAGTTTCTAAAATTATAAAACAAGACGTAAAGGTTGAACTAGATAATCTTCCAAAAAATCTTTTAAGAACCTCAAAATACTTAACTCATCCAGTTTTTAACAAATACCATTCTGAAACTGAGATGCTAAGATATCTCAAGAAACTAGAAGATTGTGATATTGCACTTAATAGATCAATGATTGCTTTAGGATCTTGTACAATGAAACTCAATGCAACAGCAGAATTAATTCCTATTACCTGGAAAGAGTTTTCACTTCCACATCCTTTTGTTCCTACAAATCAAATGGAAGGTTATAAGATTCTTTTTAATGATCTAATAAACGATCTGAAAGAAATTACTGGATATGACGCAGTTTCTTTACAGCCTAACTCTGGAGCTCAAGGAGAGTATGCAGGTCTAATGACTATAAGAAAATTCCATAAAAATAATAAACAAGAAAATCGTAACGTCTGTCTAATTCCAGACTCGGCTCATGGAACTAATCCAGCAAGCGCCCAAATGTGTGGTATGAAAGTGGTTGTAGTCAATTGTGACGAAGATGGAAACGTGGATATAAACGATCTTAAAAATAAAGCTGAAAAACACTCAAAAGATTTAGCCGCTTTAATGGTAACTTATCCTTCTACTCATGGAGTATTTGAGGAAAAAATCATGGATATTTGTGAAGTTATTCATGAGCACGGTGGACAAGTTTATATGGATGGAGCAAATCTAAATGCGCTCGTAGGTGTTGCAAAACCAGGGAAATTTGGACCGGATGTTTGTCATATTAATTTACATAAAACATTTTGTATACCTCACGGTGGAGGCGGACCAGGAATGGGTCCAATTGCTTGTGCTAAACACTTAGCAGATTTTTTACCAACACACGAAATTATTAAAGAAGCCGGCCCTAAGAATGGAATGGGAGCTGTATCGGCTGCTCCTTGGGGTAGCTCAAGTATACTTCCAATATCTTGGATGTATATAAAGATGATGGGTGCTGAAGGATTGAAAAAAGCCTCACAAGTTTCAATTTTAAATGCAAATTACATTTCAAAAAAATTATCCAAAGATTACAAAGTTCTTTACACTGGTAAAAATGGAAACGTTGCACATGAATGTATAATAGATATTCGACCAATTAAAGCAAGTTCAGGAATCTCTGAGGAAGATTTAGCAAAAAGACTGATTGACTTTGGCTACCATGCTCCAACAATGTCATGGCCTGTTGCTGGCACAATTATGATTGAACCAACTGAAAGTGAAAATTTGGAGGAGATTGATAAATTTTGCAATGCACTTATAAAAATTAAAAAAGAAATAAATTTAGTTGAGACATCAAAGTTTGACAAAATAGATAACCCGCTGAAAAATGCACCTCATACCTATGTCGAATTAGCTTCCAGCGAGTGGAAGCATGCTTACTCAAGAGAGGAAGCAGCTTTTCCAACTGAGTATGTAAAAAATAATAAATATTGGGCACCAGTTGCCAGAGTAGATAACGTTTTTGGAGATAGAAATTTAGTATGTTCATGTCCTTCAATGGATGAATATAAAGATGAAGCTGCTTAACCTTTTTTAATGAGAATTGCTGTTATCGGCTCAGGTATCTCAGGATTATCTTCCGCATATTTTCTCTCAAAAAAATATAAAGTTGATCTATACGAAAAAGACGATCACTTTGGAGGCCATTCTTTCACCTATGAGATTAAAGAAGATGATAAGATTATTCCAGTAGATCTGGGCTTTATTGTTTTTAATGAGGTTACTTATCCAAATTTAGTAAATTTTTTTAATGAATTAAAAGTTCCTTATGAAAAAAGCGATATGTCATTTTCTGTATCAATTAAGAATAGTAATGTTGAATATAGCGGAAGTGGTTTAGGAGGTATTTTTGCCAATAAATTAAATTTTTTTAATTTTAAATTTTTATATATGATTAGAGAGATAATTTCATTTTATAAAACTGCTCCAAAATTACTTGAAAGTGAAATTAAAGAGGAAACTCTAGGTAATTTTCTTAATAAAAAAAAGTTATCAAAATACTTTATCGAGTATCACTTAATTCCTATGGTTGCTGCTATCTGGTCAATGCCATTTAATAAAGCAAAGGAAATGCCATTAAAATTTTTTTTAAATTTTTTTACTAACCATGGTTTATTTAAATTTAAAAATAGACCACAATGGTACACAGTTACAAATAGAAGTAGAGCTTATGTAAAAAAAGTAACAGATAAAATTAGTGGAGAAATTTTTAAAAATTACAAAGTGGATAAGTTAATTAGAAGTGATGATAATATCAGGGTAATTATTGGCAATGAATATGTTGACTATGATCAAGTAGTACTGGCTTCCCATGCAGACCAAAGTTTAAGAATGATAGAAAAACCAACTGAAAAAGAAAAAAATATATTGGAAAAATTTAATTACGTGAAGAATGAGGCTTATTTACATACTGATAAAAGATTAATGCCTCACAAAAAAAGGGCCTGGTCTAGTTGGAATTCTGTTTCAGACGGCGAAAAGACATGCATTACCTATTGGTTAAATAAATTACAAAACTTAGATACTTCTAAAAATTATTTTTTAACTTTAAACCCTATTTGTAAAATTAACGAAAATTCTGTTATAAAAAAAGTTAATTTTACCCACCCATATTTGAATTCAAAGAATACTGCGCTTCAAAAAGATCTAAGACTAATACAAGGAAAAAAAAGGACTTGGTTTTGTGGAAGTTATTTTGGTTACGGATTTCATGAAGATGGATTAAAATCATCTATAGATTTGATAAATAACTTTAAAATTTGATGAACTCTTGCATTTACAATGGCGAAGTAACTCATACAAGATTTAAACCTGTAAGACATTTTTTAAAATATAAAACTTTTTCATTATTAATTGATTTAGATGAAATTAATCAATTAGACAGATCAATAAATATTTTCTCTCATAATAAGTTTAACATTTTCAGCTTTTATGAAAAAGATCACGGAGAACGTGACGGAAGTGATTTAAAAGAATGGGTTCTTAAAAACATTAGCAAGTTCAATATAAAAGCTAAAATTAATAAAGTAAAAATACTTTGTTATCCAAGAGTTTTCGGTTATGTGTTTAACCCTTTAAGTATTTTTTACTGCTACGAGGATAATAAATTAAAGGCGATTTTTTATGAGGTAAAAAATACTTTTAATGAACAGCATACATACATTTTTAAAATTAAAGATAATGAGGAAATAGCTCAAAAATGTAAAAAAAAGTTTTACGTATCGCCATTTATGGATATGGAAACTTACTATAATTTTAAATTACTCAATCCCAATGATAAACTCTCAGTCTTTATTAAACAAACAGACTCGATAGGAACAGTTTTAACAGCCACCCAAACAGGAGAGAAAAAAGAATTTAGTTCCAAACAACTCATATTTAACTTTTTTAAGTATCCATTAATGACAATTAAAATTATAAGTTCGATACATTTTGAAGCATTACTTTTATGGAAAAAAGGGGCAATATACAGAAAAAGAAATATTAAATTAAAGAACAATTTAAGTTACGAAGAATATTAATGAGTTTATTTAAAATTTCAGAAAAATTTGTCTTGAATAAATTAAAGAACATTTCTCAGGGAAATCTAAAACTTATTAATTATGATGGGAAAGTTTTTCACTTTGGTGACTTAGAGAGTAAATTATCTTCAGATATCAAAATTAATAATCCCAATTTTTACCTAAACGTCGTTATGGGTGGAAGCTCAGCTTTAGGAGAAGCTCATATGAAAAAAGATTTTTATTCCTCAAATTTAACAAATTTAATTGAACTTACAGCGAGAAATATTAATACAATCTATTCCTTTTCAGGAAGTTTAAAATTACAAAAAATCAAAAATCTTTTGAAAAAAATGTTTGCATCTAATACAAAATCAAAAAGTAAAAAATATATTTCAAAACATTATGATTTAGGGAATGAATTTTTTTCATTGTGGCTTGATAAATCTCTCACCTATTCCAGCGCAGTCTATAAAGACGAGAAAGATAATTTAGAAATCGCTCAAAGGAATAAATTTCAAGAGCTTATAAATTTAATGAATATAAAAGATGGTAACAAGGTTTTAGAGATAGGGTGTGGATGGGGCGGTTTTGCAGAATTCTTAGCTAAAAATTATGATGTGAGTGTAGACTGTATCACGATTTCAAAAAATCAATATGAATTTACTAAAAAGAAGATTTTCAACTCAGGACTAAACAATAAAGTTAATGTTAAGTTTTTAGATTACAGAGATCTCAAGGAAAAATATGATCACGTAGCTTCAATAGAAATGATAGAGGCTGTCGGTGAAAAATATATGGACCAATATTTTGGTACGATTAAAAATGTTCTTAATTACAATGGCACTGCTGCGATTCAAGGCATTGTGATAAAAGATGACTTATTTGAAAGATATAGAGCAAATGAAGATTTTATTCAAAAATATATATTTCCAGGTGGATTCTTACCCTCAATTCAGTTTATGGAAAATCTAATTAAAAAAAAAGGCCTAAAATTAGAAAAAATTAATACTTATTCCGATGATTATGCCAAAACTTTAGCCACTTGGAGAAAAAATTTTTTAGGTGCTTGGGAAAAAATTAGCCCACTTGGTTTTGATGAATATTTCAAGCGTATGTGGGAATTTTATCTATCTTATTGTGAGGGAGGTTTTAAATCTAGAAACATTAACTTGATTCAATTCACTATGTCTAATAGATATTCGTCATGAAAAAATTTATAGTACTATTTTTACTTATTTTAACAACAGGATGTGCAAATAAAATGAAACCAACAGATTTTAAAGATCAAAAACCAAGACTAATCATCGAAAACTATTTATCAGGCAATGTTAAAGCTTGGGGAGTATTACAAAATAGATCTGGAAAAGTCACAAGGCAATTTAAAGCTGATTTAAACGGAAAATGGGATGGATCTCAATTGATTCTAGACGAAGTTTTTGATTGGAACGACGGCGAGAGACAAACTCGTCAATGGACTATCAAAAAAATTGATGAACATAACTATGAGGGAACAGCTTCTGATGTAGTTGGAATTGCTAAAGGATATTCATATGGCCCAGCTTTTAAATTTGAGTATGTGTTACTTGTGCCAGTTAAAGGTAAAAATATCAAAATTACGTTTGATGATTGGATTTTTATGCAAGATGAGCGTGTGGCGATAAACAGAGCGACAATGACAAAATTTGGAATTAAAGTTGCGGAGTTAACAGTAATGTTTGTAAAAGATTAATATGTTTGAACTTCCTAAGTTAGATTATGCTAATTCTGCTCTCTCTCCTATAATGTCTGAGCAAACTTTAGATTTACATCATGGTAAACACCATCAAACATATATTACAAATTTAAATAATTTTATTAAAGATACCAATTATGAAAAATTATCTTTGGAAGATATAATCAAAAAATCATCTGAAGAAAAAAAGGCAGGTATTTTTAATAATGCCAGTCAACACTGGAATCATAATCTTTTTTGGAAGTGCATGAAACCTAACGGCGGAGGAAACATTCCATCTAAACTTGAAAATAAGATTAAACAAGATTTTGGAAGTTTTGAAAAGTTTAGAGAAGAATTTATCAATGCAGGAATAACACAGTTTGGGTCTGGTTGGTGCTGGTTGTCATTAAAAGAGAGCAAACTAGTGGTTACTAAATCACCTAATGCTGAAAATCCTATTATTTATAATATGAAACCTCTACTAGGTTGTGATGTTTGGGAGCATTCTTATTATTTAGATTATAGAAATAAAAGACCTGCTTACTTAGAAAATTTCTTTGATAAACTAATTAACTGGGAATTTATTGAATCCAGGCTTTAAATTTAATTAAAATTCAAAAAGAAACTCTTCTAATTTTCACTTACCTAGGATAGCATACAGCCCACTTCATCATAGTTGGTCTATTTTCTGATACCAATAACCATCTATCAATATCGTTAAAGTCCTCTAAAAAATTAAAACCAGATAAATCTCTTTTAGTTGTCGTTATTAATTCAACACGAAAATATTTCTTTAAGGTGATTAATAAATTATTTTGGTTTTTATTATCAAAGTGCAATTCAATTATAAGCCTTGAACTTTTTAACTCATTTAAGATTATTTCATTTAAAAGATGATATTCATCCCCTTCAATATCGATTAAAAAACAAGAGTCTTTGAAATTTACATTAAGTTTTTTAAGAGTCTCTAGAAAATTATTTTCAGCTTTCTGTAAAATTACAATATTATCCTCTAAATTATTTAATTTTGCGTTCTTTTTAAGAATTTCACGAGAAATTTTATCTTGTTCAAAAATATAAGACTTTAATTTTGTTTTTGATATTAACTGTCCCAAACCATGATAACCTTCCGCTCCACCCAAATTTATAAAATTTTTCAAATTCCATTCTATTAATTTTTTTTGAACTTCTTCTTCATAAATTCCAAGTATTTTTGCGTTGAAATCCTGGTCGGACCAATTTACATCACTTGCAATTTTAAGATTTTTGTAGGGTCCACTTTGAACTAGATTTTTTGTTATAATTTTTAATTTTTTTTCTAAATATTTTATTCTTTTAACAATCAATGTTTTAAATCTAAATTTTATACCTATTTTTCCAAAAAAAACATTTATTAAACCAATTATTCCATCTCGTTTTAAAGCGTAACTAAATTTAGAAAAGTTCATATTTTTTTGTAAGGTCTGTAATTAGATTTATTTAAAAGAATAGAGTGCATTGAACCATTTATTTCAGCCTTTTTAAGTAGGTAGCTTTCTTTATTTCTTGTCATAAAGTAATATAAAAGTTTTAAAGTATTTTTAAACAAGACTGTTGAAAATTTTTTTAATGCATAAAGGTAACTAAAATTTTTTTTAAAATAATAAAATTTTGACCAATTATAATGCCAATTTCTACTCAACTTTGCCTCAAAATTAAATTTTCTTTCATGAGAACTTCCTCCAATATGCTCAAACTTAATATTTTCTACTACAAACATCTTTTGATTTTTTTTCTTAAAATTTAAACACATATCCATAGTTTCAAAGTATATGAATATATTTTCATCCATTATTTTATTATTTTCAATTTTTTCTTTGTTTACAATAAATGTCCCATCAATCCAATCTACCTCTTTTAAATTAAAGTTTTCTATCTCAAATTGATGTGTTTCTCTCTCTTTCGAAAATAAAAATTCTTCATAATTTTTATAAATTTTTTCGTCTTTATACGTAGGAGCTAATAAAGTAAAATCCTTAAAATTATTTAAACAGTTCAATAAATTTTGAATGCATGTATGAGATAATATTACATCAGCAGGGTTTAAAAAAACAAACTGATCATCTGATAATTCAATTGCTTTATTCATACCCTTTGAAAAACCTAAATTCTCATTTGGTAAAAATACTTTTACCTGTTTTTTATATTTAGACTCTAATTCATATTTAAGTTGATGATCAATTGAATTCTCAATAATCAAAATTTTTACTCCAAGGTTATAGTTAATGATTTCATCAACTAATTTAGTAATTAAATATTTACTATGGTGTGATAAAAAAGCTAGGGTTAACATCGATTATCTCTTTACTAATTTGTCTACTAAAAATAAATAAAGTCTATAAGGTAATATTCTTAAAAATTTTAAAGTTAAAGTTAATCCTTTTGGGAAATGAATTTCAAAAGCATTTCCTTTTACCAAGCCATTATAAATTTTATCTGCAGCGTATTCAGGAGTTTTTAAAAATGGCATAGGAAACTCATTTTTATCGGTCAAAGGAGTTTTGATGAAACCTGGTGATACAATTGAAACCCTAACTCCAAATTTTTTAAAATCAAAGTAAATACTTTCACTAAAATTAGTAAGGGCAGCTTTTGAAGGACCATAACCACTAGAATTTGGTAGACCTCTGTAACCTGCAATCGAGGAAACTATCGAAACGTGTCCAGATTTCTTATTTTTAAAATAATCTTCAACAACTTTTACACAATCAATAACGCCTAAAAAATTAACATTAATCACATTTTTTATTTTATCTGGGTCTATATTTTGCTCGTCTTTGGGCTCATATGTTCCGCTTGAAAACAAACATATGTTTAATTCCCCGAACTCATTTAAAATATTTTTAAACGTATTATTGATTTGAGATCTATCAGTGACGTCTAAAGGAAAAGAGGAAATATTTTCATTTTTGGCTAACTCATCCAACAATTCTTTTCTTCTAGCTGAAACTGCAACTTTCCAACCTTCTTTTGCAAATTTTTCTGCAACTGCCTTACCAATTCCACTACTTGCTCCAGTGATCCAAATTTTTTTATGATTTTCAGACATTAATTAGTTATATCTTATAAAGTTGTGAAAAATAAATACTTATCTTTAATAATTTTACTATTAATAACCTTTATTGCACCGATGATCGGGAGCTATGCGACAACAACTTTTAAAGAACCATGGTACTCAGAAATTATTTTACCAAGTTTTAATCCTCCAAGCTGGGTTTTTGCTCCTGTATGGACAACATTATATTTTTTAATGTCATTTGCAATTTGGAAAGTTTGGATAAAATCTTTTGAAACGAAATTATTAAAAATTTACTTCATTCATTTATTTTTTAATAGTACATGGAGCGTAGTATTTTTTGGTTTTCACTTAATTGGTATAGCTCTAGTAAATCTAGTAATTATATTAGTATTTATTTTAATTTTAATGAAAGAGTATTTTACAAGGGATAACATGAGTTTTTATTTAATGATCCCTTATTTAGCTTGGTCAAGCTATGCATTAATTCTTAATGGTTCAATTTTTCTACTAAACTAAAACCATTTAACTGGGTAATTTTTTTTTAGAAGATACCGATTTATTATTACAGATAAAACAATGATGATTATTGAACCAACTATTACTGGAAAAACAATATAACCCAATGATACGTCAGCGAATAATGCTATTAACGGGTTTGCAGCTGCAGGAGGGTGTATAATTTTAAAATACATCATTATTGTTACAGTAGTCCCTACAGATAATCCAAGTGTTAGGTAAGACATTCCTAAAAATTCATTAAAAAGAATTCCTATAACAATTCCTAATAAGTGACCAAAAAAAACATTTGCAGGTTGAGCAAATTCACTGTCATGAAACACCAACACAATTAAAGTAGAAGATCCGAAAGAGAACATTAACCAAAATCCTGTGGATGTTTCAAAGCTCAAAAATGATAATATTCCTATAATCAAAGAGGCTGCTGCTCCAAAAATTAGGGGTTCAATATTTTTAGGTATTTTCATATATATTTTATTTTAAATTAAGTTATATACACATAATGAATTATAAAAAATCATTCAACTTTTTAAAAAATTTACCTTCAAAATTAAACTCATTTTATAAAAAAAAATCCAGATCAGGCATAATTGTTAACAATAAATCAAAATCAAAAAAAAATTTTGATCCTGTAACAAACTTTGACAAGGCATTTGAAAAATACATTCGATCTTTAATAATAAAAAAATTCCCGAAGGACTCAATAATTGGAGAAGAATTCAAAGAAAAATTTTCTTCAAATAATTTTAAATGGTCTATTGATCCAATTGATGGAACTAGGGCGTTTGTTATTGGAGCACCAACGTGGTCAAATTTAATTAGTTTATCATATCAAGGAAGATCACTTTTAGGATTAGCTAATTTTCCAGAGTTAAATAAATATTATATTAATGATAAAAATAAATCTTATGTGTTTAAAAAAAATAAAAAATTAATTTTAAGATCATCAAATAACAGTAATTTGAAAAAAATTAAAATTATTGGAAATTTTCATGGCACTCTTAGTTATGAAAGACAAAGAAAAGTTATTAAAAAATTTGGATGGTCTTTTAGACTGGCTGGATTTGATGCACTTAATTACTGTTTACTCGCAGAGGGTAAAGTGGATGCTGTAATTGAAGCAAATTTGAAACCTTATGATATACTTCCTTTAATACCAATAATGAAAAATTCTGGAGCAACTGTTACTAATTGGAAAAATGAACCGGCAGAAAAAGGCGGGAATATTTTGGCTACATCTAACAAAATTTTACATAATAAAATTCTTAAACTCTTAAAACCATTCATCCAAAAAAATGATTAATTTGTTTTTAAATAGAATATTTAGGGCTATAAAAATTGATATTGATGTATTTGAGGAAGTTGAAAAAGATAAAAACGCAACTGTTCAAGCTGGTATAGTAGTTGTTTTATCTAGTTTGGCTGCTGGTGTTGGATCTTTACATTTAGGTGCTTCTAATTTCTTGATTGCACCAGCTTTGTCATTATTAAGCTGGTACGTATGGGCCTACATTATTTATTTTGTAGGAGTAAAATTATTTGGTGATAATAAAACAAAAAGTGATCACGGGGAACTTTTAAGGACGATTGGATTTTCAAGTGCACCGGGTTTGATTAGAGTTTTTGGTGTAACTCCAGAGTTAATGACAGTTACATTTGTTGGATCCGCTTTCTGGATGTTAGCTTGTATGGTTGTTGCTGTTAAATCTGCACTAGATTATGACAGTTTGTGGAAAGCATTTGGCGTTGTAGTTGTATCTTGGTTAGTACAGGCATTCTTCCTATTTTTAATTATCATATTATTTAAAGGATTTTAGATAGGAAAAATTCTCTTTGAAAGATTACAGCTGTTGCAAATTTTATAGCTATGCATAATTAAATTTTGAAGCACACTTTCGTCTTCTTTTTTACATTCTTCACAAATATTATCTGCAGTATCTTTGTTTTCGTCTATGACAATATGATCGTCGTTTTTCATAAAAATTAATATATCATTAAAATATGAGAAAATATTTATTTATAATTTTAATTTTTTTAATAAGTACGTCTGCTCAATCAAAAAATTTTAAAAAAGTGTATTTTGCTGGAGGATGCTTTTGGTGTATGGAGGAGTCTTTTGATGGAGTTGAAGGAGTTTTATCGACGGTTTCCGGTTATTCAGGTGGGCATTTAAAAAATCCTACCTACCACGATGTCATTTATAAAGATACAGGCCACGTAGAAGCTCTAGAGATAACTTATGACCCAAATAAAGTAAACTATGAAAAATTACTTAATATTTTTTGGAGAAATATAGATCCCTTCGACTCAGAAGGTCAATTTTGTGACAAAGGTAAGAGTTATAGATCGGTAATTTTCTTTAAAAATCAACTAGAAAAAGAATTTATTGATAAATCTTTTAAAAATTTAGAAAAAAAATTTGGTAGAAAAATTGTTACTTTAGTATGGAAATTTGAGGAATTTTATAAAGCAGAAGATTATCACCAAGATTATTATGAAAAAAATTTTATTCGTTATCTAATGTATAAAAAGGCGTGTAAAAGAGAAGATACCTTAAGAGAAATATGGAATTGAAAAAAATAATTTCGGCAATTTTTTTAGTGGGTTTTATTAGTTCAGCAAATGCAGAAATAATCAAACCAGCTGAAAATTTATCTGCTTATGATGTTATAAAAATACAACTAAATGCTTTAAAAAATAATGATGATAAAGATAATGGCATAAAACAAACATGGATATTCGCCCATCCTGATAACAAAAAAATGACTGGCCCATATCCCAGATTTAGAATTATGCTCTACGATGTTCATTATAGAATATTGTTAAACCATTTTTCGCACAAGATAGATTTAATTACGAATACCGAAAATAAATTTGTTTATGGAGTAAAAGTTTTAACCGATGAGAAGCAACAATTTTATTATGAATGGCATGTAAGTAGAGGCAATGAAGAAAGTTGTAATAATTGTTGGTTTACAACAGCTGTTTCAATGCCGATCGATCAAGGAAATTCAATTTGAAAAGACCACCGTTTGCAATACGATATCTAATTGTCGGTGCTATATTGGTTGTACCGCCAATACTTAGCACTCATTACGGTACAATTTATTTGGGAAAAGATAACGGGGTTCTTTTAGGATTTTGTGTTGGAATAGTTAGTGTATCTTTTGCATGCTGGAAACTTTTTATTGATGGCTGGAGGGATGACGAGGACTAATGAAATTCGAAATCTCGAGAGATGGAGCCTTAAAACAGCTCGACGCTTTTATAAATAGTGAATTAGCAAATTATAGTTTCAAAAGAAATTTTGATTTAGGACCAAAAAACAAATCAAATGTATCTTGTTTATCACCTTACATCTCTCACAGATTAATAACCGAATATGAAGTTGCAAAGACAGTTTTAGCAAAATTTCCATATCAAAAAGTTGAAAAATATATCCAAGAAATATTTTGGAGAGTTTATTGGAAAGGGTGGCTGGAACTTAGACCTCAAGTTTGGACTGACTTTATAGAAGATCTGAAAGGATTAAAAGAAGATGACAATTATAAAAAGGCAGTTAATAGTGAAACTCAAATTGAATGTTTTAATGATTGGGTAAAAGAGCTTAAAGACAATAACTATTTACACAATCATACAAGAATGTGGTTTGCAAGCATTTGGATATTTACTTTAAATCTACCTTGGCAAAAAGGCGCAGAATTCTTTATGAAGCATTTATTTGATGGAGATGCTGCCTCTAACACACTGAGCTGGAGATGGGTTGCTGGACTTCAAACTAAAGGAAAGCACTACGTTGCTCAATCATGGAATATAAGCAAGTTTACTAATAATAAATATAAGAATGTTAAATTAAATGAGAATGCTTTACCCATAACAGACAAAAGAGAATATAAATTAAATACACTCAGTTTTACTACAGAAGATAATTCAAATGAAAATTTATTTCTTTTTGAGAACGAATTAAATTTAGAAAATAAAAATTTAAAAAAATATAAAAATATTTACTTAGTTTTATTAAGTAATGGAGCTCGAAAGTTGAAGCTTGAACAAAATGTACTTGAATATAAGTCAAAAATAATTGAGGACCAAAAAAAACGATTTGAAGATTTAAAAATCATAGATGAAGTAAAATTTAAAACTTTGGCGGGTGAAATTAACTCATTCGATGTCATTCACCCAAGCATTGGAGAGAATTATTCTTATTTAAATACTTTAAGGAAAAAACAAAATTTAAAATTAAATTTTATTTTGAGCGAGGAAGATAAATTTTCTTGGCAATTTTCTAATAAAGGATATTTCAATTTTAAAAACAATATTCCTAAAATTTTAACTAGTTTTAATTTACAATAATTTATTTAGAAGAACATTTTTTTGAACAATATTTTACTTTTTCCCAATTCAGTCTCCATTTTTTTCTCCAACTAAAAGGCTTATTACAAACTGGACAAGTTTTTTTTGGCAAATTAGTTTTTTTCATCATTCAGAAGATGTTTATTTTTTATAAATAGTAAATAAGCAACAATTTCATAGAAGATATTTAATATGATAAACATAGGTCTTATCTTAAATATTTTATATAAAAAATTATATTTAGGAACATTTTTCCAGATTATTAAAAAAGACTCTGCCCCATCAATTACTTTACCATCTTGTATAACATGCATTCTTCTTAAAAGTTCTTTGTAAGATTTGGAAGTAATTTTCTGAGCATCTTCATTTGAAGTTACATCTATCCACTCAACACTGTTATCACTGTGTTTTTTGTAATGATTGATTTCGGCTCTACAAATATTACATGAATTGTTAAAAAAAACTTTAACCATTAGTATTTTCTTTTATAAAATTATTGGCAGCTTTAAAAATTCTTGTTTTTCTCTCTTTGTTCATTTTTTCAGACACTCTTACCATCATTGCTAGACGAGGATTTTTTAAGAAGAATTTCTTATGTCTATCTATAAATTTCCAATATAATCCGTCCATTACATCACACCAAGGACCTTTTTTAAAATGCATCATTTTAAGAAAATAACTAGAGCCACAAATATAAGGTTTAGTTGCAAATATTCCGCCGTCACTAAATAATCCCATTCCATAAACATTTGGCGCCATCACCCAGTCAGATGAGTCTACAAACATTTCCATAAACCATTTGTAAACTTGTTTAGGATTTATCTCACAAAGATTCATTATGTTAGCCAATATCATTAGCCTTTCTATGTGATGTGACCAGCCATAGTTTTTAGCATTATTGATCGCATGATCTAAAGGATCTAAACCAGTATTTCCGTCATACCAAGATTTTTTCATTTTTCTTTTATGATTAAAAAAATTAGTGTTATCTAATCGTTGATCATAGTTTTGGTAAATTCCTCTCATAAACTCTCTCCAACCTATAATCTGTCTAATATAACCTTCTAAGGAATTCATAGGTATTTTATTTTCAATCTTTCTTAACTTTTCTATTATCTCTTCTGGGGCTATTAAACCTAAGTTTATAAGTGGACTTAGTGCGCTATGAAAAACAGTATTTGATTTATCTGTTACTGCATCCTCATAATCCCCAAAAAGCTTTATTCTCTCTTTTAAAAACTCATCAAGCCACTTAGTTGCGTCTTTTCGTGTTGTTGGAAACCAAAATTTATCAGTATCTCCTGGATGATCTTTAAAATTAGAATTTATAAATTTTTTAAGAGTAATAGTTTCATTTGTTTCTTTTACCTTTGAAATTACAGGAACTTTAATAGTGTTCGGAAGTTTTTTTCTATTTTCTTCATCAAAGCTCCATTTATTACCTTTAGGAGTACCATTTTTATTCATCAATAAATTCATCTTAGTTCTTACAATTTTATAGAAATTAGCCATGAACGGACGTTTATTTTTAGAAAGGTAATCTTTAAATTCATGCCTCTCCATTAAAAACATTGGAGACTTTACTTGATTAATTTTAAGTGAATTTTTTTTCCCTAAATTTAAAATTCTTTTTTCAAAAAATTTATCTTCAATTTCAAAAAAAGTAATTTCTTTTATCTTTTTTTCTTTAATAGTCTGCTCTAATTTTTTTTCGTAGGGTAATTTAAAATCTTTCTTAACATCTTTATATATTAAATTAAAATTTTTTGATTTTAATTCATCTTTAAATGATCTCATCGAGGACAAAAATAATAGTATTTTTAATTTATGATGTTTTTCAAATGTACATAACCCATAGTCTTCTGCCATGAAAAAAGTGTGGTCTTTGTAATCAGAGAGATATTTTGGGTTAAAAAGTTGATTTCCTAAAATTATAAAAAGCTTCATAAGTAATAAAATACATATTTTATTTAGATATTACACGCGTCATTATTTGCATGTAAATAACCTTTAATAATGTTATTTTTAATTATGAAAAAAGTAATTTTAGGAGCAACTGGTTCTATCGGTTCCTCTTTGGCAAAAAAATTAGTTGATAGTGGTGAAAAGGTGCACCTGGTTGGTAGAGATGAGTCTAGTGTATCGGAATTAGCAAAAAATTTGAATTCTTCATATACAGTTTGCGATGTTTTAGAGGAGAATTTCTCTGAAAAAATACTGAATGATTTAAAAGATGAGCCGATCAATGGGTTAGCTTTTTGTGTTGGATCAATAGATTTAAAACCATTAAAGTTGACAAAAAAAAGTGACTTTATGCAATCATTCAATTTAAATCTTATTTCCGCGACAGAGGTAATTAAAACCTTAGCAGATAACTTAAAAAAAAATAAAGGTTCAATTGTTTTATTTTCAACAGTAGCCGTTAAACAAGGCTTTCCAAACCATGCAATAGTTTCATCAGCAAAAGGTGCAATAGAGGGTCTGACTTTAGCTTTAGCCGCTGAGTTTGCTCCTAATGTGAGAGTTAATTGCATTGCACCAAGTTTGACGAATTCTAAAATTTCAAATTTTTTACTTAAAAATGAAAAAGTAGCCGAAGGAATTGCTAAAATGCACCCCATGAAAAGGATAGGTGAAGGAGGAGACTCTGCATCATTAGCTAAATTCCTTCTAACCAATGAAAGTTCATGGATTACTGGCCAGATATTAGGAGTAGACGGAGGAAGATCATCTGTCGCATAACAATTTTAATGAAAACTATTAAACATCTCTTATGAAAAATATTTTTATATTATTATTGAGTTTAATTTTAAGCACAAGCTTAATGGCCGCTGGAAGTGATAGTAGTAGCGGATCATCATCGTCATCCTCGTCATCCTCAAATGAAGAATCTTTATATGAAGATGCGGTAAAATTAGTTAAGAGAGCTGGAAAATTAGAAAAAAAAGATAAAACTGATAAAGCTAAAAAACTTTATGCGCAGGCTTTTGATAAATTAGAAAAAGCTCACAAATCTGATAAAAAAAACCCAGATATTCTTAACTACATGGGATTCACAACTAGAAAAACTGGAGATTTTGAAAAGGCCGAAAAATTTTACTTAAAAGGTTTAAGTATAAAACCCAACCATAATGGTATTAATGAATATTTAGGTGAGCTTTACGTGCAAACAAATAGAATAGACAAAGCTAACGAGAGATTAGAAGTCCTAAAGAATTGCAATTGTAAAGAATATGCTGAACTTGAGTTAATTATTAAGACTAAAGGCTCAAAAGTTTATTAAGATAAATCTACAGCAAATTTTTTCAATTTTTCAATTGGTATAAGTTCCAAGGTTTTGATATTAGTTTTTTTTAAATAAACCGAACAAGCTGCGTCTTCTTCAATAGCTTTAGCGTACCAAGTTGCACAAACACACCAGCAGTCACCATCTTTTAAACCTGGAAATCCAAATTCAGGATGAGGTGTGATCAAATCATTTCCTACCTTCTTTGACCAAAGTAGAAATTTATCCGTTACTTTTGCACAGACAGTGTGAACCCCTCTGTCATTTTTATCTGTATTACAACATCCATCTCTAAACCAACCTGTTATTGGATCGTTAGAACACGGTTCTAAAGGCTCACCGAAAACATTTTTTTGAATTTCATTGCTCATCTTGAAAAAACATTGGCAATTTTTTTATCTATTTCTAGATTAAATGAAAATGATCTTCTTTCTCCACTTGATTTAAATGGATACGCTGTATGCATTAAATAATGTGGAAAAAGAATTACATCTCCCTCCTTTGGTTGATGATTATAAATACAATCACTTAAAAACATCTTATTTCCGTTGATGAAATCGATTGTGCCATCGATTTTTGACTTTTTATTGCTCTTTGATACAAATTTTGGGATCTTTAAGTAACCCACACCAGATATGTGTCCATCGTGATAATGTATAGGATTATATTCATTATTAAATTGCCTTACTATCCAAAAATTTTTAATTGTAATTTTCTTTACTTTTTTTCCAATAGTTTGAAAAATATATTTTCTTACTTCATTTGATATTGTTTTTTCCAAATTTTTTTTTACAAACATCTTTGGTAATTGAAATTCTTGTTTTACCTGTCCAACTAACTTTTTTGAGTAATCTAGTTTTTTTAATAAACTCTTTTTATTTAAAATTTGATCTACTTCATTATTAATTTTTTTTATTAATTTATTTGAAAATTTTAATTTGGCTATTTTTGGACCGAAAGGGCTAATTACTCTCATACTTAAAGTTTTGTTGGATTTGGTTGACCTTTATAAACTTTTTTAGGATCAAATTTTTTTTCTTTTTCTTTAAATTCTAATTTGATTTCTTCAGCATTTTCAATTTTTCCTAAAGGTATTGATCTATAAAAACATGATTTATATCCTACGTGACAGCTTGCTCCGTTTCCTATATCTACAGACATCCACAATGCATCCTGATCATCATCTATTCTTAAATCAATAACTTTTTGCACAAAACCGCTTGTCTTTCCTTTATGCCATATATCTTTTCTAGATCTACTCCAGTAATGGGCCTCTTTAGTTTCAATTGTTTTTTTAAGAGCTTCCTCATTCATATAGCCGTGCATCAATAACTCACCAGAACTACTGTCAGAGGTAGTAACCGGAATAAGTCCATCTTTGTCAAATTTAGGAGATAGAAATTTTCCTTCCTCTACTTCTAATACGCTTTCTCTCTTTTTGAACATTAGGGTAAAATAATGAAAAAAAGACAAAATAGCAATTTGCATTAATCAAATATGTCCTATAAAACCTTGTAACAATGAAGTTAGTTAAAGACGCAGATAAAAGCTCCTCAAAAAAGCCTGAAGTTTCGGATAAACAGGCAGAAGAGGCGTTTAAAACGATTCTTAATTGGATAGGTGAAGATCCAAATAGGGAGGGTCTAGTTGAGACACCTAAGAGAGTAGTAAAAGCTTTTAAGGAATATTTTAAAGGTTATCATCAGGATGCTGAAGCTGATTTATCTAAAACATTTGGAGACGTAGAGGGTTATGACGATATGGTAGTGGAAAAAAATATAACTCTTGAGAGTCACTGCGAGCATCATATGGCACCTATAATTGGAGTTGCGCATGTCGCCTATATTCCAAACAAAAAAGTTGTAGGATTAAGCAAATTAGCAAGAACAGTAGAAATATTTTCTAAAAGACTTCAAACTCAGGAAAGACTCACAATGCAGATTGCTAAAACTTTGATGAATTCATTAGATGCAAAAGGAGTAGCAGTTACCATTGATGCCGCTCATCAATGTATGACTATGAGAGGTGTCAAAAAGGATAAAGCGACAACAGTTACCAACTATTTTTTAGGTTCTTTCAGGGAAGACTTGGGTATTCAAAATAGATATTTAAGATATATTAAAAAATAAATGTCTCAGAAATTTAAAGCTGTAGTAATAGATAATCTAAACGAAAAATTCACAAGAGAAATTAAAGAAATCGACACAAGTCATCTTAAAGATGGAAACGTTTTAGTCAAAATTGATTATTCAAGTCTTAATTATAAAGATGCGTTAATTTTAAATAACGGAGGTAAGATTGTAAGAAAATTTCCTTTTGTTCCAGGCATAGATTTTTCAGGCATTGTAGTTGAAAGTGAAGACAATAAATTTAAAAAAGATGATAAAGTTATTTTAACTGGTTTTAGAGTTGGAGAAGCTTTTTTTGGTGGTTTTGCTCAATACGCAAAAGTTGACGCTAATTTTTTAATTAAAATACCTAAAGATTTAGATACTCATAAGTCTATGATGCTTGGTACAGCAGGTTTTACGGCTCTTCTATGTTCTTTTGCAGTTAAAGCTAAAGAAGAATTGTTGTTAGGTGAAAAAGTAAAAGATGTTTTGGTAACTGGTGCTACGGGAGGTGTTGGAAGTATTGCCGTAATGATTTTATCTAAAATGGGATATGATGTACACGCTGTTACGGGAAAAAAAGACAAAAATGATTATCTAAAAGGTTTAGGTGCAAAAAACATTATAGACAGAAAAGAATTTGAGGGAGAAAGTAAACTTTTAGAAAAAGGAGTTTGGGATGGAGTTGTTGACACAGTCGGTGGCGCTGCTTTAACAAAAATATTTGCGCAAACAAAACCTGGTGGAATAGTTGCTGCATGTGGAAATGCAGGAGGAATAAAAATTAACACGAATGTAATGCCTTTTATAATAAGAGGTGTCAAATTATGGGGCATCGACTCGTCAGGTTCTTCCATAAAAAGAAGAGAGTTTGTGTGGGGAGAAGCAGCCAAATTGATTGATTTTTCCAAAGTTAAATCATTTACTAAAGAGCTTTCGTTTGCTGAACTTTTAGATACATATCCAAAACTTTTAAAGGGCGAATTTTCTGGAAGAGCTATAGTAAATCCTAATAAATAAACTATAATCATTCGAATAATGGATTGGGATAAATTAAAAATCTTTCACACTGTTGCCGAGGCATCGAGTTTTACTAAAGCTTCAACTATTTTAAATTTAAGCCAATCAGCGATCAGCCGCCAAATACAAGGTTTAGAAAGCGATCTAAAAGTGCAATTATTTGAACGTCATGCTAGAGGCTTGGTTCTGACCGAAAACGGTGAGTATCTTTTTAAATCTGCCCATGAAGTTATTTCTAAGTTAAAAGATGTTGAGTCTAATTTAAGCGGTCATAAGGATAAACTGAATGGAAAACTTGTTGTAACCACTGTAGTAAGTTTTGGGACTACATGGCTTACTCCAAGAATAAAAGAATTTATGGATTTACATCCAGGTATAGAAATAGAATTAATTTTTGATGATAGAGAACTTGATTTATCTACTCGTGAAGCTGACGTTGCAATAAGAATGAGACGACCTAAACAATTAAATTTAATTCAAAAAAAATTCGTAGATTTTAACTATCATATTTATGGTTCTAATGAGTATCTAGAAAAAAACGGTTATCCAAAGACGCTTAAAGATTTAGATAAACACAAGTTTATAACTTATGGTAAAGGTGCACCTTCACCAGTTTATAACCCTGATTGGGTATTGAAAGTTGGTTCTAAGGATGGAAAAAAAAGAAGATCCTTAATGAAAGTAAATAGCGTTTACGGTTTGTTATTGGCAGTTCAAAGCGGCGTTGGTTTGGCTGCATTACCTGATTATATTGCCCACAACATAAGTGGAATAACAAAAGTATTACCAAACGAACCAGGTAAGCCTACAGAAACACATTTTGTTTATCCTTCATCTCTTAAAAATAATGCGAGACTTATGGCTTTTAGAAACTTTCTTTTTAGTAAGGTAAACGAGTGGAAATTTTAATCTCATTTATAATACCTTTTATAATACTACTCACAGTTGTAGTATTTATCCATGAATATGGCCATTATTATTATGCAAAGAAGTATGGAGTAGGAGTAACAGATTTTTCTATTGGTTTTGGTAAAGAAATATTTGGTTTCAACGATAAGTCTGGTACTCGATGGAAGTTTTGTCTTATTCCACTAGGTGGCTACGTGAAGTTTTTTGGAGATAGGAATGTGTTTAGCCAAGCCGAACAAGCTGAGCTATTGAAAAAATATAGTGAAGAAGATCAGAAAAAACTATTTGTGGTCAAACCTTTATATCAAAGATCTTTAATTGTTGCTGCAGGTCCATTCGCGAATTTCTTGCTAGCTATATTGATTTTCGCTTTTATTTATATGTTTGCTGGAAAAGATTTTACACCTGCACAAATTCAAGAAGTTCAGCCAGACAGCCCTGCTTACGAAGTTGGCATTAAATCCGGAGATATAATTAAATCAATAAACGACAAAGAAGTTAAAAGCATTATGGAAGTGTCTGCTTTCATAAACTCCTCTTCTTCAAATATAATTGATATTGGTATTCTAAGAAATGATAATGAATTAAACTTTTCTGTTGAGCCAAAAGTTATTAAAAGTGAAGATGCTTTGGGAAATAAAGCAAATAAAAAAATAATCGGAATTAAAATAGCTCCTTTAAATGAGGAAATAAACAGACAAAGATTGGGTCCCGCAACAGCTTTATTCTATGCAATAAAAGAGACTTGGTTTGTAATAGACGCTTCATGGAATTTTATTATTTCTATGTTTAAAGGCACAGGAGATACCACTCAATTAGGAGGCCCTATAAAAATAGCTAAAATTACTGGACAAGTGGCTAAACTCGGTTTTATAGCCTTCCTAAGCATTATGGCTTATATATCTGTTAGTTTAGGCTTTATAAATTTGTTACCAATACCCATGCTAGACGGTGGACACTTGATGTTTTATGCTTTTGAGAAGGTTTTAGGCAGACCTTTAACCCAAAGAACACAAGAAGGATTTTTTCGAATCGGTCTTTTTTTGTTACTCTCTCTAATGTTTTTTACAACATTTAACGATTTAAGAGATTTAGGCTTATTTTAAGCCATTTTTTAATTAAAAAAAGTCAATAAAATCAACACTTTTAACGCATACAATATATTGTGTTGATATTTACGTGAAACACCAAAAAAATGTTGATTTTATTGGATTTTTATAGAGATTAGTAAATAACTAAGGGGCATAAATGAACAAAAAACAATTAGTAGCAAAAATATCGTCCACACTGGGTCAAAGCAAAGCTGACGCTGAAAGAACCTTTGATTCAATAACGACTATTATTTTAGATGCTTTAAAGAATGACGATACTGTAAAAATAGCTGGATTTGGTACTTATAAAGTAGCAAAAAGAAAAGCTAGGGTAGGTAGAAACCCCCGAACAGGTGAGTCAATCCAAATTGCTGCATCTCAGAAAGTTAAGTTTTTACCTGCTAAAAGCTTAAAAGAAATGTTTAATAGATAAACGTTTTATTTAGCCCTTATTTGATAATATCAAATAAGGGCTAAACTACTTGCAAAAACTGCATAGCTCAAATTAATACAATTCAATTCTTTTTCGAAAGTGAAAACCCTATAACGCACGCTTAACAAGGGAGTTAGTTATGAAAAAATACTTAGGATACTTTCTAGCAGGTACAGCCATTTACTTTGGCTTTGCTGGTCTTGGATATGCTGAGACTACAGTGTCTGCGGAAGTACAATACATTTTTAATACCCTATTATTTTTAATGTCAGGTTTCTTGGTCATGTGGATGGCCGCAGGTTTCGCAATGTTAGAGTCAGGATTAGTAACATCAAAATCTGTATCAGCAATCTGTGCTAAAAACATAGGTTTATATTCAATCGCCGGAGTAATGTTCTGGTTGGTTGGTTACAATTTAGCTTACGGTATTCCAGAGGGCGGATATATAGGCTCATTCACACCATGGAGTGATAATTCATCATTAGAGACAGGATATTCTGATGGTTCTGATTGGTTCTTCCAAATGGTGTTCTGTGCTACGACAATGTCAATTGTATCTGGTACGTTAGCTGAAAGAATTAAGATCTGGCCATTTTTCTTATTTGCCGCAATTTTAACTGGAATTATCTATCCAATTTCAATGGGTTGGCAATGGGGCGGAGGATGGTTATCGGTAGCTGGATTTTCAGACTTTGCTGGTTCAACATTAGTACATGCCGCTGGAGGAGCCGCAGCTCTTGCAGGTGCAATTGTATTAGGTGCTAGAAGCGGCAGATTCTCAGGAAAAGGCGAGGCTAAACCGATGGCACCATTTGCTGCATCATCAATTCCGTTAGCAACTCTAGGAGTGTTTATACTTTGGTTAGGTTGGTTCGGATTTAATGGTGGATCTCAGTTAGCTTCTGGAACACTAGAAGATGTTTCAGCAGTTGCTACAATTTATATTAATACGAATTTAGCTGCAGGTGGTGGTGTATTAGCCGCTGCAACAGTATCAAGAGTTATTGGTGGAAAAACTGACGTAGTAATGATGCTTAACGGCGCAATTGCTGGATTAGTAGGTATTACCGCAGAGCCATTAACACCAAGTCCGTTAGCTGCAATCTTCATTGGAGCAATAGCAGGAGTCTTAATGTACTTCTCAACAAAACTATTGTTCAAAATGAAAATTGATGACGTAGTTGGAGCCATCCCAGCACACTTAGTAGCTGGTGTATGGGGTACATTAGCAGTGCCATTAACAAACGGAGATGTTACTTTCGGAGCACAATTCTTAGGAACTATCTCAGTTGTGGTATTCGTATTCATAGTCTCGTTTATTGTTTTCCAAATAATCAAAAGTACAATTGGATTAAGAATAAGCAAGGAAGCTGAAAGACTAGGAACTGACAAAGCAGAAGTCGGTGTAATAGCTTACGGTATAAGAGACTAATTAAAGTTCCCTCCCTCGTTAGTTGGGAAAAATTATAAGGCCTGGTTCGGATCCCCCGTCCAGGCCTTATTTATTTTACAAGTCTCCTATGCATTTAAATCATGCTTTAAAACTCTTAAATTTGATATCAAATCTGAAAAAAAAAGGGGGAAACATGAAAAAATTAACTTTCATTTTATTAGGTTGTATTTCTGCTCTACTAATTAGCTCTCAAAGCTTTGCAGAAACTACAATGTCTCAAGAAGGACAATATATTTTTAACTCGTTAGGGTTTTATATAGGTGGAGTACTAGTAGCTTTCATGGCAGCAGGTTTCTGCATGCTTGAGAGTGGATTAGTGACCACTAAAAGTGTATCGACAATTGCCGCGAAAAATATAGGTAAATTCGCTATATGTTCACTTATATTTTTCTTAGTTGGCTATAATTTAGCTTATGGCGTGCCCGAAGGTGGTTACGTTGGCTCATTCACGATTTGGACAGACTCATCAGACGCTGAAACAGGTTATTCAGGATACTCTGATTGGTTTTTTCAAACAATGTTTGTCTGTGCAACAGCCTCAATAGTATCTGGAGCAGTGGCAGAGAGAATTAAGATCTGGCCATTCTTTATTTTCGCAGCAATTATGGCAGGATTAATTTATCCTATTTCTATGGGCTGGCAATGGGGAGGCGGCTGGTTAGCAAGTGGAGGATTTTCAGATTTTGCAGGATCAACATTAGTTCATGGATGTGGAGGTGCAGCAGCACTTGCCGGGGTAATTGTTCTAGGCGCTCGAGAAGGAAGATTTGGTAAAAAAGGTGAAAAGAAATCTATGCAACCTTTTGCAGCATCAAGCATTCCATTAGTTACTCTTGGAACTTTTTTACTTTGGTTCGGTTGGTTTGGATTTAATGGTTTTAGTCAACTAGCAATGGGAACATTTGATGATGTAAATGCAATTTCTAAAATTGCTGTAAACACTCATTTAGCTGGGGCAGCTGGAACTTTCACTGGAGCGGCAATTACAAGATTAATTGGCGGAAAAACCGATATAGTAATGATGCTTAACGGTGCATTAGCAGGACTAGTTGCCATAACAGCAGAACCTCTAACACCAGGACCAATAACAGCTATGTTTATTGGATCTATAGGAGCAATCATAATGTATTTTGGTACAAAAATGTTAGAGAGCTACGGCTTAGATGATGTAGTCGGAGCAATCCCAGTACATATGTTCGCTGGAATATTCGGAACACTAGTGGTTCCTTTAACTAACTCTGATACATCGTTTGGAACTCAATTTATTGGAACAGCTTCAGTTTGCATCTTCAGCTTTGGATTATCGTGGATTACCTTCACTTTACTTAAATCAACAATTGGATTGAGAATAAGTAAAGCTGCTGAGAAACTTGGTACTGATAAAGCAGAAGTAGGCGTTACAGCTTATTCAATTAGAGACTAACAAATACAGATTAAGGGCTCTTAAATGAGCCCTTAATTAATTAGATTTTATTATCATCCCACAACTTTTTTATATCTATATTTGGAGATAAACCAAAAACAGAATTTACGTTTGAGCAATGTATGCTTAAAGAGGGCAACGGTGAAAAACAAAGCTCTTTATCAAAAATTTCATGTAAATTTTTTTCAAATGGATTACTCTCATTTTTGGCCATATCAAAAAGCTTTTTCTCATATTTGGCTAGCATTTGATTGCTAGTTAGAAAAGTTAATAAAGATTCTTTAACAGTTCTCCAATGATATTTTTCTCCAACAAGAATTTTTGAGTTCTCCATCTTTTTGTATAGATAAGGATAATCGGTTGAAAGCATAAACAACTCTCTATCAAAAATAGAAGAGAATTTTTCGTAAGCAAATACCATTTCAGCTAAAGACTCAGCTTTATGAATATAATCATCTTCAACAAAATACACTAAATCTTTACATTTTTGACCTTGATCAAAAGACTCATAAATTGATTTCATCGTCTTAGCCATATTTCTCTCAATTATTTCATTATTTTTATTTATAGTTACTGGCTCAATATCAATTTTTTTTTTATCAAGATCTATAAACTTTGAAGGAAAATCTTTAACTAATGAAATTAATTTATTTTTACTATTTTTTTCAGAACCAATATCAATAATAGTGAATTGGATAAAAATTTTTGGAAATTTTTTTTTAAGATCTAAAGCAGACTTATAAAGTGATTGTAATGATCTAAATGTATATTCTGATTTTTCTTTTTCAAAAATTCTTTTTTTATTTTGTGTTACTAATTGAACGCTAGTGCATGTTTTTACTATAATATCGATACCTTGAACTTTTCTTGTTATAGGAAACTCACCTACACCTAAAGAGAAGGATTTTACACCTGGAACACTCAATATATCATCGCTTTTTTTGTTAGAAACAGGAAATTCAAGAGAACTTTGATCTATAAGCTCGTAACCTAGTATTCGACATATTTTAATGAATACTTTTTTAAAAAAACCTGATTTTTTTCTACTTTTAATTTCTTTCATGAATATGTATTTTAATACCATGAATATAAAATCTTCCCAAACATTAGTCGAAGAAGCTAAAAAAAGCATTGAAACCCTAAGTCCAGAAGAAGTTAAAAAGTTATCTGATAACAAAGAAATTACAATGGTCGATGTGAGAGATATTCGTGAATTGTGGAATGAGGGAACAATAGAAAATTCAAAACACATACCCAGAGGTATGTTAGAATTTTGGTTAGACCCTAATAGTTCATATTACAATGCAAATAAAATTGGTGATATTAAAAAAATGGTTTTATTTTGTGCAGCAGGTTTTCGTTCAGCTTTAGCAGCCAAATCTTTAGTTGATATGGGCTTTAAAAATGTAGCCCACGTTGACGGTGGATTTGATGCTTTAAAAAGTGTTGGTATGAAAGTTGTAGAAAAAGAAAAAAAATAATTTATTTACTCGCCTCTTTTATAGCAAATTCAATTCTATCCTGACCCCAGAAAATTTTGTTATTAGACACAAACGTTGGAGCTCCAAATATTCCTTTTTCATATGCTTCGCTTGTTCTTTTTTTCAAGGAGTCTTTTATAGAAGAAGAGGTTGATCTTAAAGCAAAGGTTTTTGGATTAACATTAAGATTTTTCAAAACTTTGATTATAATATTTTCATCATTCATATTTAATCCGTCCTGCCAAATGGCATCAAATATACTATCTATGTAATAACTTTTAAAATTATCCTCTTCAGCAACAAAAACACCCCTCATAAGGTTTAAGCTTCTTATAGGAAAATAAGAATTAAATTTAAACTTAGTGTTATTTCTTTCAGCTATTAATTTACAATCTCTAATCATGTGCTTTGCTTTTGCAGGAATAAAAGCTGGTGCTTTGATACCATGTAAATTATGTAGGCCTCCTAAAAGTATTGGTTTGTATTTTACCTTTATAGAAGTTTTTCTCTCAATTTTTCTAATTTCTTTGTGTGCGAGAAAAGAGTAAGGACTTACAAAATCAAAATAAAAATCAAAAGGTTTAATCATTAAAGCTTATCTTTTTAGAAAAGAAAATTCTTAAAAACCAATAAATTAAAAGCCCAACTGGTCCAGTAAAATAAGTTAGAACCAGTGTTGGTATAGTAACAACTTTTGGAATAAAATATTTTCTTGCATCTCTAACTATCCAAGCTCCCGCAAATAAACTAATGGCGAGAAAATGAAGCCAGAAAATTAGTAATAAATTCTCATTTGCAAACATTGAATATAATCCATCTAATCCACTATAAAGCTCAAAACCATCGAAAATATTATTTTCTAAGTAAAGATTGTAGGATAAATAAACGTAACCAATTCCTAAAATTAAAGGAACAATAATTGATTGCACAAAAAAGTTTGTTAAACTATGATTTGGAAATAGAATTAACAAAATCCAAAAAGGAATTACACCCCAATTTGCTAACAAATAAATATTTTCAGAATTTATTAAAGCTAATAGATTATTTATCATTAAAAATAATATAGTATATTAAAGTAATGAATCCCACATCAAATAAAAGTGATTTTGAAGATCTAACTACTAATTTAAAAGACTTAGCATATTCTTATCTTGAAAAGTATAGCCCCTCCAAACAACAATTAAAAGTTTACTTACTTAAAAAATATTTAACAAAAATTAAAGGAAGCAAATCTAAAAAGGAAGTATCTTCAATTATTGACGAAATAGTTTTAAACTTAGAAAAGAATAAGTTTTTAAATGATGAAATGTATTCTGACTCAAAAGCTAGAATGTTTTTAAGAAGAGGTTACTCTTTGAATAAGATTAACCAATCTCTTAGAAGTAAAGGCATTGATGATAAATTCGTAAAACAAAGTATTGATAAAATAAAAGAAAATGAAATCGAGCCTGATTTTGTATCAGCATTAAAATTATGTAAAAGACGGAGAATAGGACCTATCAGGCCAGAAAGTAATCGAGAGTTATTCTATAAAAAAGATATGGGAATTTTAGCAAGAGGTGGTTTTAGTTTTGATTTATCTAAAAGAGTTCTAGATCTTGATGCTGAAGAATTCAAAAAATTAATCAAAATTATCTGATTTTCTTTTTTTTTCCTCCTCTACTAAAATGTCAAGTTTTCTTTTAAGAGCATTTCGAACTAGAATGAAAAATAATATTCCAAAAAAACTTACAGATAAAATTATAATTAGTATAGTTTTAATCATTTAAATTTTCCGATCTTCTAATTAAAAGGCTTGGATTTTTGTAATCTTCTTTCCCATATAAAAAAGGTTTTTCCTCTAAAGTTTTAATTATTGCCCCAGCATTTTGAGCAATAGCATGTCCCGCAGCGTAATCCCACTCATTTGCTCTTTCTCTAGCAGCATAAATATCATATTCACCAGTTGCAATTACACAAAATTTGTAAGAACTAGCCATTTTTACAATTGAGGTAACATTATACTCTTTTAACTTGTTTAAAATTATATCAGATGGTTTTATAACACTTGATAAAGCAACTATTTTATTCTTTGGTTGTTTTTTCTCACAATTAATTTTTATTGTTTTATTTTTTTCAATTAAATAACTTTCTCCAGGCGCATAAGAAAAAAAAAGTCTATCTTTTTTTGGGACACCAACTAAACCTAATATCGGTACTTTGTTTATCACTAAAGCTGCATTTAAAGTGTACTCATCTTTTCCAGCAATATATTCTTTCGTTCCATCAATAGGATCAATAAGCCAAAAAATTTTTGAATTGTTTTTTTTACTTAAATCTACAGTTTCTTCCGAGATAATAGGTATGTCGGGTGTTAGTTTCGAGATTTTTTTAGAGATTAAATCATTCACTCTTAAGTCTCCATTGCTTACAGGAGATTTGTCTTCTTTATATTGTATTTTTAAACCTTCTTCATAAAGTCTAATTGACTCTTTAGCGGCATAATTAAACTCATCAATTAAACCTTCCGCTATTCCTTTAAGATCGTTACTATTCATTTTCTATTTTTATTAATTTGACATTTTCAATGTTTATTACTCTTTTCCCATAGTTTTCAAAATTAACTGTTACTTTATTACCTATTATTGATTGAACCTGTCCAATACCCCAGTCCTTGTTTGCAGGATTTTTAACATAATCACCTGGTTCAAAATCAATAAGCATTATGGAAAATAAATAATAAATATATTATATACTCATAACTATGAATACTCTAGGAATTAATAAACCTAAAAAAGAAACCAAAGTAGTGGTAGCAATGTCAGGAGGAGTTGACTCTTCAGTTGTTGCCGCGTTAATGAAGCAAGAGGGATATGACGTTACAGGTATCACTTTAAAGCTTTACGATGATACAAAACAGTCTAAAGAAGGAAGACAATGCTGCGCCGGTCAAGACATTATGGATGCCAAAAGAGTTTCAGAAAAGATAAATATCAATCATGAAATTTTATATTATCAGAAAAAGTTTAGATCAGAGGTAATTGACTCATTTATAGATAGTTATGCGGCTGGAGAAACCCCAATTCCATGTGTTCAATGCAATCAAACAGTAAAATTTAGAGATCTCTTTAAATATGCCAAAGATCTAAAAGCAGACGCTTTAGTAACAGGCCATTATGTTTCTAGAATTC
>CACBIC010000007.1 GCA_902539235.1 uncultured Pelagibacteraceae bacterium
TGTACACAATTTGTACACACTGAAAATTGTTAGTAAAATTTCTGTTTAGCTTTTTATTATTTTATATATTTTGCAATTTGAAGCTCTAAACGTTTTAAAAATAGTAATTTATTAGGTTCATCCTTTTTAATATTATCCAAGTCCTCAATAGCATCTCCTCTTGCTTTTTCATAAATGGACTTAACCTTTTTATCTTTTAACTTTTTGTATAAATCATCAAGAATTTTTTTGCAAAATTTATAGCCTAAATGCTGAAAAATATAATCATAATAAGTTACCCAAACATGTGTCCAAATCATTGGCTCCGTATTTTCAGGAAATAATTTATTTTGAGTATATTGAGCAGTCATTAAAGTATAACTAGTAACATAATAATCTTTGTATATTTTTTCTTTTTCATTTTCAGGCAAGTTTTTAATTAATTCTTTGGCTAACAAAGCTTTATATATTGGAAAAAGAACATTTACACATCTCAAATACTTATCATGATTTGATTTCTCCCATTCTTTGGAAAATTCAAAAGTCATTATATCCATATCGTTCCTTAGTTTTGATTTTCTTGAGTAACAAAATCGTTTTCTCTCATAAATTGTTCTGCTTCTTCTTTCGTCTCAAAATTCCAAGAATTCATAGGTTGAGGAGGGGTTATATTTCTATATTGTACAACACACCAATGCTTTTCTCCCTCTTTGTTTTTGTCTGGATGAGTTAAAGTTTTTGAAACTGTTAATTGATAAATAAATTTTCGATGATCTCGATATTTCCTCGGTATAGGAGGAGGATATATTATTTTATCATCATTTTTCATAATTTAGTTCTGACCCCATTTCATACCAGCATCTCCAGCCAAAGTTTAGTACTTTTACTTTATTACCTTTAGATAAAAAAATTTGCGGATCATCTGCTGCATAATAAAGTTTTTTACCTGTATCAGATAATGTTAAGTCGCCCTTCTTAATCACTTCATCAACTTTCCAACCTTGATAAACATACATATACAAATCTTTTTCATCAGAACAATCGACCCACGCTTTATCCTCTGGTAAAAAAATTGCTAGAATAGCAAATCCTAAAAGTAGAGCTAAACATATCTTGTACACAGTAATGACACACTTACAAAGACTTTTTGGCTAATTTATGAGATCAAAATATATATTTTACTTGTTTATTTGCTGAGGCAGTACACTCATAATGTATTGGTCCCAGGTTCGAGTCCTGGCGGGCCCACCAATCTTACTTTTTTGAAAACTCTTCTAATTTTTTTATTAATATATTTATATCGCCATTATTAGAGCTTAAAATAGATGCAAATTCTTCTTTTTGAGTTCTTGCTAAACTTAAACCTTCCACTATTAAATCTCTGATAAGAGGCTTGTCCTTTTGTTTGGTGTACACTCTCCAGTCAATGAGTATTTGAGGATCTCCCTCCCCAGGGGTTACTTTTGAATTTACAATAGTGTAGTTCGCACTTTTTTTTTCAAAGTCTGTAACTTCGAATTTACTTGATGAATAATCTGATAATCTTGAGGTTAAACTTTTTAAAAAGTATTTTTCAAATGCAATTTGATAATTTTTTAAATCATTTTTTTTTGAAGATTTCCTAAGTTCCCCTAAAGTATATAGACTTAATGCTTTAATATCCACATTTTCTAAAGCAATTTTTTCAATATATTTTGACTTCTCTTCAATAGTTAAGCTTTTGTCTGAAAGTTTATTTATAGCGTCATTGACTAATTCATTCACAAACTCTTGAGGTTCTGTACTATATGGTATTGCATTAGTATTGAAATTTACAACAAATAAAAAAAACAAGATACTTAATTTTTTCATCAAATAAGACTAGTTATCTAGGTTTCCCCAATCGTCTTGAGTATCAGTCGAGTTCTTAATTTTGTTTTCTCTATCTTGTAAGTAAATACTTTTCAATGAGGAATACAAATCAATAGAGTTTTTTTCTAAGCTCTCAAAATTAGTAATGTTATCTGATCTAAAATCAACAGCAGCAGTACCTTTAACTGAAAAATAATCTACACTATTTCCAGACATTCCAAACAATTCTTTTTCTTGTATCGTTACATGCGCAAAAGGATCGAGTAAGCTATCGGCAATTAGGCCAATCGAGTCTCTTGCTGTAGTTGGCCCTAAAACTGGCAATACAAAATAGCATCCAGGACCAAATCCATATTTACCAAGTGTTTGACCTACATCTTCTCTATGTGGCTTTAAGCCGATCTTTTCTGCAGGATTGAGAATACCTAAAATTCCTACAGTTGAATTTATTAAAAAACTTCCGGTAGCGTGACCGACTTGTTTAATATTCCCCTGTAATAATGAATTGGGTATAGAAAGAAGAGTTGCAACATTTGAAGTAAAATTTCCTGCACCTGCTTTTATAGGCTCTGGTAGTTTGTTGTAGCCTTTCGCTATAGGTTCAAGGATAATGTCATCAAAAACCATATTAAATTTAAAAACAGATCTGCTAATACCCTCAAAACATTCCTCAGAAGCTTTTAATCCCGCTGTGGAAACTAGCGTGATTATCAACGCTGATATAAATAAATTTTTGATACGTTTAATGATCATCAATTAAGCTATATATATAAATATACAATTTATGCTATACAAATAATAACCTTTAAAAGTTTATATTTGTCATATTTTTGGCAAAATAAGTGAAAAATGAAAAAAAAAATAAACTTATCGCTGAATTGCTCCAAAAGTATTAGGAGAAGAAGAGAGATAAAATATGTTGTAATTCACTATACTGGAATGCAATCTGAAATTGAATCTATTGATAGATTAAAAAATACTCGTTCAAAAGTAAGTTGCCATTATCTAATCAATAGAAAAGGTTTGATCACCCAGTTAGTATTGGACAATAAAGTAGCTTGGCATGCGGGTAAGTCAAAATGGAAAAAATTAAATAATTTGAACTCCAGCTCAATTGGCATTGAGTTAGTAAATAAAGGGCATCAATGGGGTTACGAAAATTTTTCTAATCTACAAATAAAAACTCTTATAAATTTATGTTTAAATCTAAAAAAAAAATATAAAATAAAAAACGAGAATTTTTTAGGTCATTCAGATATTGCTCCATTAAGAAAACTTGATCCTGGTGAAAAGTTTCCTTGGAAAAAGCTGAGTAAATTTGGGATAGGGATTTGGTATAAAGCAAAAATTGAAAATGTTAAAATACAAAAAAGCAAAAGAAATGATTTATTTTTTTATAATTTAAACAAAATTGGATACAGGTATTTCAGCTTAAGAAAAAGAACAAATAAAGATAAGATGATAGTCAAAGCATTTCAACGAAGGTATTATTCTCATAAAGTAAATGGTTTTATAGATCAGAAAACCCTTAATATTAGCCAATTTTTAGCTAATCAACAGAATTTGTCTTGATAATTGCTCACTAATTAAATAAAAGAAATGTGCCAGATAATCGGACATGTTGCTGATAAATATTTTATCGGAGGAAAGTCCGGGCTCCATAAGGACACAGTGCCAGTTAACGGCTGGCGAGGGTGACCTCAGGGATAGTGCCACAGAAAATAAACCGCCTGATCGAGGCAAGGGTGAAACGGTGAGGTAAGAGCTCACCGGTTTTTTGGTAACAAAAAACGCATGGTAAACCCCACTGGGAGCAAGGTTAAATAGAGAAGACATTGCATTTGCTGCTAAAAACAGTCTTTAGTTAGTCTTCTGGGTTAACCGCTTGAGCTTAAATGCGAATTTAAGCCTAGATAAATAACATCTTCAATGACAGAACCCGGCTTATAGATTATCTGGCTTAATCTATCATTTTCGTTCTACTTTTGTACTATAAACGCATTTACAATCTTATTGACTATTCCTTAAAAACCCATACTATCCCAAATTATCCCATAATGGAGGGTGATTTGAAAATTAACAGTAAAAAAGGTTTTTTGATTAGCTATGTTTTTATCAAGTTACGAAAACAAATTAGACAAGAAAGGTCGTGTATCTGTGCCAGCTTCTTTTAGATCACATTTGAGTTCAATGGGATATAACGGTTTTATTAGCTATCCATCCTTTAACCATGATGCACTCGAGGCTTGTTCTCAAGATAGAATTGAAAAACTATCTAATACAATTGATACATTAAATCCATTTGAAGAAAAAAGAGATTACTTCGCTACATCAGTTTTATCTGAAAGTGAAAATTTACAATTTGATACAGAAGGAAGAGTCTTGATACCAGAAAAATTACTAAACCATGCTAAAATCAAGAGTGTCGTATTATTTGTTGGATTAGGAAAGACATTTCAAATTTGGGAACCTAAAAACTTCAATAAATTTAAATCAATTGCTAGAAAAAAAGCTTTTCAAAATAGATCTAATTTAAAATGGGAAAATAAACAGAAAGGGGATGGATCATGAGTATAAATGTTGGTGGTGGTGAGTTAAGAGAATTAAAACCTAGAATATTAGTAATTGGAGTTGGAGGAGCTGGCGGAAATGCAATTAATGCAATGATAGAGGCAGGTATGCAAGGAGTAGAATTTGTTGCAGTAAACACTGATGCACAAGACCTTAAAATGAGTAAAGCTGATGCAAAAATCCAAATTGGAATGAATCTAACTAAAGGTCTTGGAGCTGGTGCAAAGCATGATATTGGGCAAGCGGCAGCAGATGAGTCAATTAATGAAATTATAAATTATATTCAAGGAAGCAATATGGTTTTCATTGCGTCAGGAATGGGAGGAGGAACTGGCACTGGAGCTTCTCATGTTATCGCAAAAGCTGCGAGAGAAATGAATATCTTAACCGTAGGTGTAACAACATTACCTTTTGCTTATGAAGGGCCTAAAAGAATGAGAAGAGCAACAGCAGGTTTGGAAGAATTAAAAAAACACTTAGATACTACTATAGTTGTTCCTAATCAAAATCTTTTCAAAATCGCTAATGAGGCAACAGGCTTTGAGGAGTCATTCAGCCTTTCTAATGATGTATTAAAACATGGAGTTCAAAGTATCACAGATTTAATGGTAAGACCTGGGATGATAAATCTTGATTTTGCAGATGTTGAAACAGTTATGAGTTCTAGCGGTAAAGCTATGATGGGAACAGGGGAAGCAGATGGAGATAACAGAGCCATGGCAGCTACTGAATTAGCATTAAATAATCCTCTTATCGATGAGTATACACTCCAGGGAGCAAAAGGTTTACTGGTAAATATTACTGGTGGAAGTGATATTAAACTTTTTGAAGTTGATGCAGCAGTTAATAAAATAAGAGCAGAAGTAGATCCTGAAGCCGAATTAATCTTTGGTGCGATTAAGGATGAAAATATGAATGGCAAAATTAGAGTTTCTATTGTTGCAACTTCCTTAAAAGGTTCTACGATTTACTCTGAAGGAAAACCAGTCCTTAATGTTGTTAATGGGTCAAGTAATAGAAATAACAATATTTCAGAAAATTTATTTTCTAAAAATAATATTGAACAAAATATTGTAAACTCAATAGACGGTGCAACAGCCCTAAAGTTAGACGAGACTTATGAAATTAAAAACAATGAGGAACAGAATGCTCTTATTGAAAATTTTGAGAGCGAAGAGGAAAGCAAAATAGCAGAACAAACATCTGCTGTTTCTACATCACCTGATGAAATTCCAGCTGGAGTTTCAATTGAAAGCGCTTCCTATATGGAACACAATGATGATACTAATTATGAAGATACACTTCATCAAAATAACTCTTCAAATGAAAAAAACTTTATTGAAGAGTTTACACCTAAACTTTTTTCAGATGAACAAAATCAAGTTGAGGGTGAAACAAAAGATGTAAGCGAAGAAAATGCTACTCATCAACTTTTAGATCAGGATACTAACGAAGACGAAGACTTCGAAATACCTGCATTTTTAAGAAGACAAAAGTTTTAATGCCTATTTTTAAAATCAATGAACACTCTAACCTCATCACTGGAATTTTCCCATTTTCCGGTGATGTTGAGTGAAATCATTCAAATCGCCTCTCCAGAAAAAGGTGGTCTTTTTATCGATTGTACTTTTGGCGGAGGAAGCTATTCAAATGCATTGCTAAAATTTCCAAAGACTAAAGTAATAGGCATTGATAGAGATGAAGCTGTTATCTCAAGAGCAAATGAACTACAAAAAAAATATCAAAAAAGGTTTAAATTTTATCAAATTAAATTTAGTGAATTAGATAAGATCTTAAATAAAAACGCAGATACAATTATTTTTGATTTAGGCCTATCTTCTATTCAACTTAAAAATTTAAACAGAGGTTTTTCATTTAAATCAAAAAATAAATTAGATATGGCAATGGGTCTTAATAATATTTCTGCACAAGAAGCAGTTAATAATTTAAGCGAAAAACAATTAAAATTAATCATTAAAATTCTAGGTGAGGAAACTGAAGCATCTAATATCGCAAAAAATATAATTAAAGCAAGGTCTGAAAAAAAAATCACTAAAGTAAACGAGCTGGTTAAAATTATTGAAAAGAGTAAAAAAAAAAAATTTTCATCAAAAATCAATCCAAGTACCAAAACTTTTCAAGCTTTGAGAATATATGTAAACAAAGAAATTTCTGAACTAATTAATGGTATTACTAAAGCTACTAAAATACTCAAACCTGGTGGTAAACTTGTGATAGTAAGTTTTCATTCAATTGAAGATAAAATTGTTAAATATTTTTTTAATAACTTCTCAAAAAATAGATCAAATCCATCAAGGTATTTACCAGAAGATAATAATACAGCCTGTTTTCTTTTTGAAAAATATAACAAAAAAGTGATTAAACCTTCATCTCATGAAATAAAAATTAATAATCCTTCACGATCTGCTAAATTGAGATTTGCTATAAGAAGCAAAAATCAATTCTTGTTTCCCAAAAATCTTTTTAAAAAATTTAGTTATTATTTAGATATAGAAGGAGTTGATGCTTAAAATAAAATTTTTAATTTCTATATTTGTTTTTTCATCTTTATTAATTGTAACATCAGTTATAAAGAATCAAACAAGAGAAATTGAAAAAAAAATTTATAATTTAAGAAATATTATTCTTACTAAAGAAAAAGATTTTAGTGAGTCTCAACTTGATTTTTTCTATTTAACATCGCCCTTTATGATTGAGAAAAAAATAAATCATTTAGACAATCATAATTATATTATTATGGAATATTCAAAAATTTTTCTAAGTATGAGCGACTACATGAATCTAGACACTAAATACGCCATCCAAGAGATTGAAAATGAAAAAAAAACAAAAAAAAGATAAATATTATAATAAAAATCAAACTAGCTTCTTCTTTGAAGATTACTTAGAAACTAATAAAAAAAATAAATCTTTAGAAAAAAAAAACATATTACAGGATAGAATTTATCTGTTATTTTTTTTATTTTTTTCTCTGATTTTAATTTTTACCGTAAGAATTATTCATGTTTCTTTAAATAAAATTGAGATTTATAATAATGAAAGTTTCTCTAAAAAATTTTCTTTATTGAGAAGGGATATAGTGGATAGAAATGGTGAAATTATTTCAAGAAATATTAAATCATACCATGCAGCAGTAAATCCAAATTTAATTAATAATAAAGAAAATTTTCTGATAAAATTACAATTAAATTTTCCTGAGCTACAAATTAAAGAAATTAAAAAAAAATTAGACAGTGGTAAGTATTTCTATTTGAAAAAACGTATTAGTCATGATGAAAAAGAAAAATTATGGAGTTTCGGTGAAAAAGGTGTAATCTTTGAGTCCTTTCAGTCAAGAGTGTATACTCATTCAAATTTATTTAGTCACGTGATCGGCCAAGTTGATTACGATAATTACGGCATCTCGGGCATAGAGAAATATTTTGATAAAGAACTTAAAGATAAAAATTTATCAAAGCAGCCGTTAGAATTAACTTTAGATACAAATATTCAGTATTTGATAAGCAAAGAGCTTAACGATGCCTTGATTACTTTTAATGCTAAAGGTGGTGGCTCACTACTTATGGATGTAAATAATGGAGAAATTTTATCATTAGTATCACTCCCAAATTTCGACATTAATGAAAGGGCTACTGTAAAAGATGAAAAATATATTAACAAAATTACTAAAGGTGTCTATGAGCTAGGTTCAATTTTTAAAACTTTTACAGTTGCACTTGCCTTAGAGAATAACCTTGTCAAACCCAAAACGATTGTAAATAATATCACAAAATCAATTAAGTGCTCAAAGCATGAAATTTCTGACATAAAAGAATTTCCTAAAAGCTTATCAGTTGAAGATATATTAATTAGATCATCAAATATTGGAACTTTACTTATTGCAAGAAAAATAGGAGAGGAAAAATATAAACAATTTTTAAAAAACTCAGAATTATTAAAAAGTCCTAATATACAATTAGAGGAAGTAGGTAGACCATTAAAATTTGACTGGAACAAATGTAAATTAGAAACGGTTTCCTATGGTCACGGTATTGCTACAACCCCTTTACAGGCTCTCACAGTATATGCAGCATTAACAAATGGTGGAGCTATAATTAAACCAAACCTAATCAAAACAAAAAAAAATAATAATTATGGAAGATTAATTTCAAAAAAAACTAGCGATGATATAAATAAAATTTTGCGTAAGATTGTTACTGATGAGGATGGAACAGCCAGTTTAGCTGACGCATATGGGTATAATGTTGGAGGCAAAACAGGAACTTCACAAAATTATAATAATAAAAGTGAAAATTTAAACACTTTTATATCTGTATTTCCGTCACACAAACCTAAATATGCTTTATTAGTAATGTTAGAAAACCCCCAGGTCGCAAAAAACTTAATTTACGATTATAGAGGAATGAAAATAAAAGGTACCAGAAACGAGGCTGGATGGAACTCAGTTTATGTTGCTGGCCAAATAATAAAAAAAATTGGACCAATTTTAGCCATAAAGAGTAAAGATTTTAATCACCAGTATGTTGTTGAAAAAATTAATTAAACATATTCCGATTAAGAATAAAAAAATTAATATAAAAGGTCTAGCTATTAATAGTAAAAAAATTAAAAAAGGTTACATTTTTTTTGCTATTAAAGGTTTAAAGTCCAACGGTGAAAAATATATAGGTGAAGCTGTTAAAAAAGGGGCTTCAGTAATTATTTGTTCACGAAAATGTAAATATAAAAATGAAAAAATTCCAATTATTAAAACTTCAAATATAAGAAATTATTTAAGTCAAATTGCGTCTAAATTCTTTCAATTAAAACCAAAAAATATAATAGCTGTTACCGGTACAAACGGTAAAACCTCTGTAGCAGATTTATTTTACCAAATTCTAAGTTTGAATAATATTCCAGTAGCTTCAATAGGAACATTAGGTTTGAAATATAAAAGGAAAACTATTAAATCAAATTTGACATCTCCTGATACAATTTTACTTCATCAAGATCTAGAGAAAATAAAAAAAAATAAAATAGATAACGTTATTATTGAAGCCTCAAGCCACGGCCTTCATCAAAGCAGAATAAATAATTTAAAACTTAAGGCCGGAATTTTTACAAATTTTAGCCAGGATCATCTCGATTACCATAAAACTATGAAATCATATTTAAATTCAAAATTTATCCTTTTCAAAAATATTCTATCAAAAGGAAAAACAATAATTTCTGATAAGACTATTAAAGAGTTTGAGTTTTTGAAAAAGATCGCAAAGAGAAGAAAGTTGAAAATTATAGATGTTAGTGTCTTAAATAAAAGAGTATCAAAAACCAAAAATTTAAAATTAAATGAATTTCAGTCAAAAAATCTATCAATGGCGATAGCTGCTGCTAAATTTTGTAACTTAAACGAGAAAAAAATATTCAATTCTTTAAAAAAAATAAAAGATGTCAGCGGAAGATTAGAGTTGGTAAGAGTCTTCTCTAATAATATCAAAGTGTATGTTGACTTTGCACATACACCAGACGCTTTAAAAAAAACCTTAAAAGCTTTACGAGATTTGTATGGTGATAATATTTCTATTGTTTTTGGATGCGGAGGCGATCGAGACTTTAAAAAAAGACCAATTATGGCAAAAATAGTCAATTCACATTGTAAAAAAATTTATATTACTGACGACAACCCAAGAAATGAAAATCCTTATAGAATTAGGAAAACAATTTTCAAGTATATAAAAGATAAGGATTGTTTCAACATTGGAAATAGATCAAAAGCTATCCATTCCGCAATTATAAATGCAGAGCCTAATGACGTTATTCTAATTGCAGGTAAAGGACATGAGACAGAACAAATTTATAAAAATCGAGTAATAAAAATCTCAGACAAACAGATTATTAAAAGACTAAATAGTAAAATAAAAAAAATATCTATTAGCCAACAAAATTACTTACAAAATCAAAAAATTCTGAGTGAGATTAAAAGTAATTTCAAAGTACAAAACTTTCATGGAATATCAATAGACACAAGAATGTTAAAAAAGGATAATCTTTTTTTAACAATCAAAGGAAAAAATAATAACGGAGCAAAATTTGTAAAAAAAGCACTAAAAAAAGGTGCTAAATATATTGTTTCTTCCCAAAATATTAAAAAACAAAAAAACAAAACTATAAAAGTTAAAAATGAAATTAAATTTTTGAACAAGTATGCATACAAAAAGAGAGAAAAGACTCAGGCTAAAATAATTGCTGTTACCGGAAGCGCAGGTAAAACTTCTCTAAAAAATTTGATTAAAGATTTGTTAAATGATTTTGGAAAAACTTTAAGCTCTCCTAAATCTTATAATAATCATTTTGGTGTTCCATTGAGTTTATCTCAATTAAAGATAGAACATAAATTTGGAGTTTTTGAAGTAGGAATGAGTAAAAAAGGAGAAATAGATAAGCTCACTAAACTAATTAGGCCCCACTTCGGAATAATAACTAATATTGGTGAAGCACATATTGAAAATTTTAAAAATTTGCATGGTATTGCAGATGCAAAAGGAGAAATAATTCAAAATATAGAAAAAGGAGGTACTATAATTTTAAATAGAGATGATAAGTATTTTACGAATCTTGAAAAAAAAGCCAAAAAGAACAATTTAAAGATTGTTACGTTCGGAATAAATATAAAATCTAATGTTCAACTTGTTTCAAAATCCAAAAAAAGAGACCATGAATTACTTACTATTAAAATAAAAGAGAAAATTTTGAAAGTTAAAATTAAAAACATTAATTTTTATAATGTTTTATCCTCCTTAGCTTTATTAGATGAATTAAATTTAAATCTAAATGCAATAATAAATAATTTTAAAAATTATGAACCATCAGAGGGAAGGGGAAAAATTCATAATATAAAAAGATACAAAAAAAATTTTAAACTTATTGATGAAAGTTATAATGCAAATCCAATTTCAGTTAAAAATGCGATCCAGAAATTAGGTTCAATTAAAAAACAAAAGTTTAAAAAATACCTATTACTTGGTGATATGCTTGAATTAGGTCAAAAATCTGAAACTTTGCATAAAAATCTGTCAAAAGTTATTAACAATTCAGATATCGATAAAGTGTTCATAAAGGGTAACAAAACTCTCACCACCTATAGAAATATTCATAAAGAGAAAAGGGGAAACATTTTCCAAGAAGAGGAAGATGTAGATTTTACTTTAAATAAAATTATAGCTAATAATGATTACTTAATGATTAAAGGATCAAATGCAACTAACTTAAATAATTTAAGCAAAAGGATGATAAAAGGTATTTAAATGTTATTTCATTTTTTCACTTCTCTAATTGAACAATATTCATTTTTAAATGTATTTAAGTATTTAACTTTCAGGACAGGTCTATCTGTTATGACTTCATTAATAGTAGTTTTTATAATAGGCGCTCCACTTATCAAATTTTTTTCTGAAAAAATGATAACTGGTCCTATAAGGCAAGACGGTCCAATTGATCACATAATAAAAAAATCTGGAACACCTACTATGGGCGGTTTAATAATAATAATCGGTATAATTTTTAGTACATTATTATGGGCGGATTTAACAAATATTTACGTTTGGACACTTATATTTGTATCTTTAAGTTTAGGCGGTCTTGGGTTAATTGACGATATCTTAAAAATAAAATTTAAAAATTCGAGCGGGTTAAAATCAAAATATAAATTCTCAGGGCAATTATTAATTGGAGTGATTGCTTTATTTGTATTGATTAATTATTCAAATCATGAATTTTTATTCAATCTGTATTTTCCTTTTTTTAAAAATTTAGTTTGGAATATGGGATTGTTTTTTATTCCGTTTGGATTATTCGTAATCATAGGAGCTTCTAATGCGGTAAACTTAACAGATGGTCTAGACGGGTTAGCTACAGTCCCTGTAATGTTAGTTGCTCTTTCTTTTACTTTAATTTCTTACGTAGTTGGAAATACAATTTTTTCAGAATATCTTAAAATACAATATATTCCTGATGTAGGAGAGCTCTCAATTTTTTGTGGCTCAGTCGTTGGAGCTTGTTTAGGTTTTCTCTGGTACAATGCGCCACCTGCCAAAATTTTTATGGGTGACACTGGATCACTTTCTCTTGGAGGCTCTTTGGCAGCTATTGCCATAATTGTTAAACATGAAATTGTATTAGCAATTATAGGAGGACTATTTGTTTTAGAAACCGTATCAGTAATTATCCAAGTAATTTCATTTAAACTTACTGGAAAAAGAATTTTTAAAATGGCTCCAATTCATCATCATTTTGAAAAAAAGGGTTGGGCTGAACCAACAATAGTAATCCGCTTTTGGATTATTGCTATAATCTTAGCATTGGTAGGATTGGCAACTTTGAAACTAAGGTAAAATGACTTCTGTCAAAAATTTTAGAAAACTATCCTTTTTAGTTTACGGTTTAGGTTTATCAGGAAAGTCAGTGGTTAATTTTTTTAAAAAAAAAAAAATTAAAAATTTTTCAGTTTGGGACGATAAGAACAAAGATTTATTTGTGAATAAAATACCCAAAAATTTGGTTAAGATAATTAATGAAGTTGATTACATCATCCTAAGCCCAGGAATAAATTTAAATAAATCTAAATATTCAAAAGAATTAATAAAAAATAAAAGAAAAATTATAACGGATTTAGATTTATTATTTTTATTTTATGAAGATATAAAAAGTGTGGTAGTTACTGGTACAAATGGTAAGTCCACTACATGTAAAATTATAGAACATGTACTTAAGAAAAATAGGTTTAAAGCTTTATTAGGTGGAAATATTGGCACTCCAGTTCTAAATCTAAAAATTAAAAAAAAATCTTTTGTAATTATTGAAGCATCTTCTTACCAACTTGCATACTCTAAATTTATCCATCCTAATTTTGCTATTTTATTGAATATAACAAATGATCATTTGGACTGGCACGGAAATATGAAAAATTACATTAATGCAAAATTTAAAATTTTCAGTCTTCAAAGAAAAAAAGATTTTTCAATAATACATAAGAAATTTGTAAAGAAATTTAAAAAAAGACGTCTTAAAGGAAAATTGATTCTCCCAGATGTCGGTGCTTTTAAAAAGATAAAACTTAAAATAAATAAGAATATTTTTATAAAATCAAACATTAACGACGAAAATATTTCATTTGTTTTTGCATTATCAAAAATTTTAAAAATAAGTGAAAAATCATTCATTAGATCGCTAAAAAGCTTTGTTGGTTTGCCTCATAGATATGAAATTTTTTTAAAGATGAAAGATTACGTTTTTATAAACGACTCAAAGGCTACTTCATTTCAAGCAACAAAACTTGCTTTACAAAATTCAACAAATATTTTTTGGATAGTTGGAGGGTTGCCAAAAAAAGATGATAAAATTGATTTTAGAAATTTAAGAAAAAATATTATTAAATCTTATATAATTGGAAATCATATAAATTTTTTTAAAAATCAACTAAAAGATAAATTAAATTATAGTATTTGTAAAAATATAAAAAAAACTATTGTTCAAATTTTGAAAGATATAAAATTTTTAAAAACAAAGAAAAATACAATATTGTTAAGCCCGGCTGCAGCCTCTTTTGATCAATATCCTAATTTTGAAAAAAGAGGTGAGGAATTTAAAAGATTGAGTAAACTTTATGCTAGAAAATTCTTATAAATTTATAATTATAAATTACTGGCGCAATATAGATAAAAAAATTTTTTTTTGCTTTATTACTTTATTTTTTTTAGGATTGTTTTTTTCATTTTCATCTACATCGTCATTAGCAGGTGAAAGATTAAATAAAGATTATTATTTCTTCTTCTCTAAACATTTAGTTTTTACCTCTCTGTCGCTCACTATTATGATTTTGATTTCTTTAATTGATACTAATTTTTTAAAAAAAATTATAGTCCCTTTATTTATTTTATCTTTTATTCTTTTAGGTCTAGTTCCTATTTTGGGCTTAGAAGTAAAAGGCGCAAAGAGATGGTTAGATTTTTATTTTTTTAGATTACAACCAATTGAATTATTAAAACCCTTTTTTATATTAGTAACTGCGAAAATTTTAATCCTTGATAAATTTAAAAATTCACACACAAAATACTTTTTAAGTTTTTTATTATTATTAGCAGTAACAATCTTATTAATCGATCAACCAGATCTCGGGCAAACAATTCTTTTAGTCATAAGTTGGGGTGCAACGGTATTTATCTCAGGAGTGAGTTTGCTCTTTATTTTAGGTTTTACTTCCATATTTTTGATCTCCATAAGTTTACTATTATTTTTTTTGCCAGATAAATTTGGTTATATAATTAATCGGCTGGTTTCATTTGTTGATCCAAGTAAAGGAGATAAATTTCAATCGTCATCAGCTTTGGATGCTATTAAGCTAGGAGGAGTAAAAGGACAAGGAATGGGAGAAGGAATTTTAAAAGACAGCGTTCCCGAGGCTCACACAGATTACATTATTGCAATAATTTCGGAAGAGTATGGTTCTTTAATATCGGTTATGATAATATTAATTTTTTTATATATCTCTTTTAGAATAATAAAAAATTGTATAAATCAAGACGATAAATTAATGAAGATTTCACTTTGCGGGCTTGCGTCTTTATTAATTTTCCAAACATTTATTCATATTGGTGTAAATACAAGTCTCATACCTACAACTGGAATGACTTTACCTTTTTTAAGTTACGGCGGTTCTTCACTAATGGGGAGTTCTATACTTGCTGGTGTTATTTTAAACTATACCAAAAATACAACTTATCTTTATGAGTAAAAAAATAAAAGCTGTGATAGCTATAGGCGGTACTGGAGGCCATGTAATTCCAGGGTATAATTTAGCACTTCACTTGAACGAAAATAATTTTATAGTTGATCTAGTTACTGACACCAGGGGTTTAAAGTATTTAAAATCATCAAAAAACTTTAAAATTCATACTTTTCCATCATCACCATTTATAAAGAAAAATATATTTGCAATTTTATTTTCATTTTTAGTTATTTTGTATTCAATTTTAAGGTCACTTGTTTTTTTATTATTTAATAGACCAACTATAATTATAGGGATGGGTGGCTATGCATCATTTCCAATTTGTATTGCTGCCGCTATTTTAAAAATAAAATTTATTATCTATGAGAATAATCTATTTATTGGAAAAGCTAACAGATATTTACTACCTTTTTCAGACAAAATATTGGTTTCATACAAAGAATTAGAGGGAGTCCCAAATAGATTTTACAAAAAAATTTATGAGATAGGAAATATTTTAAAAAAAAAAATTATTTTCAACTCAAAAAAAACAAATCATATTGAAAAAATTAAAAAATTGAATTTATTAGTGTTAGGAGGAAGCCAGGCTGCAAAAGTTTTTACTGAATCACTTCCTTTGATCTTTCGTGATTGTTCAAATGTTGGTATTCCTTTAAAAATTTATCATCATTGTTTGCCACACCAAAACGATGAATTAAGCTTATTCTATAAAAATTCTAAAATAGAATTTGAAATTTTTAATTTTAATCATAATTTAGAAGAATATTTTTCAAAAGTTAATTTAGCGATTACTAGATCTGGTTCATCTGTTTTAGCTGAACTTACGAATTCAAATATTCCTTTTATTTCAGTTCCACTACCTTCATCGGCAGATAATCATCAACTTAAAAACGCTATCTATTATGAGAGAAAAAATTTCGGTTTTTTAATAGAGGAAAAAGATTTAAATTTAAGATTATTTCATTTAATTCAAGATATTTATCGTGATAATTCAAAATTAAACAAAATAATATTTAATCAGAGACAATATTCTGACAAAAATGTCTACCAGAATGTTGATAAGGTACTTAAAATTATAATCAATGAAAAAAATTAATTTAGGACAAAAAGAAATTATTCACTTTGTTGGAATTGGCGGTATCGGAATGAGTGGATTAGCCCAAATTATGAAAAATATGGGTTTTAAAATTCAAGGGAGTGATCAAAGTAAAAATAAAAACACTGCTAGTTGTTTAAAAGCAGGTATTAAAATTTTTATTGGACACTCAAAAAAAAATGTTAAAAGTTCAACCATCATCGTTCGTTCATCTGCAATAAAAAATAATAATAGCGAAATAAAGTATGCTAAAGAAAAAAAAATACCTGTTTATTCAAGAGCTGATGTATTAGCAGATGCAGTATCTTTAAAAAAAAATATAATAATCACAGGATCACACGGCAAAACCACAACCACTTCCCTGGTTTCAAAAATATTATCAGATCAAAAGTTAGATCCTACAATCATTAACGGAGGGGTAATAAACTCTTTTAAAACTAATGCGAAGTTAGGCAGGGGAGATTGGGCAATACTAGAAGCTGATGAGTCAGACGGAAGTTTTCTTAAACTACCAATTAATTATTCAATCGTTACCAATATTGATTATGAGCATATCGATTATTATAAAAATTTCCAAAATTTAGAAAATTCTTTTATAAAATTTATTGAAAAAACACCTCCAACAGGAAAATGTATAATTTGTATTGATAACAAAAATGTGAAAAGAATTTTTAATAAATTAAAAAATAAAAATATTCTGACTTATGGTGAGAGTAAAAATGCAAATTATGTAGTTTCAAATATAAGATATAAAATTGATTACTCTGTGTTTGACTTGACATTTAAAGATATTAAAAGAAAAAAAAAGAAAATATCTAATATTCAGTTAAAGTTATTGGGAAAACATAATGTACTTAATGCAGCGGCAGCTATTGCAGTTTGTTTAAATCTTGGAGTAAACCAGAATGTAATTAAAAGATCTTTAAAAAGCTTTTCAGGTGTTCAAAGAAGAATGACAAAAATTTTTACAAAAAATTTTAATGATTTTTACGACGATTATGCGCATCATCCTACAGAAATTTCCTCAATATTAGATGGCGTAAAAAATGTTTATAAAGATAGAAAAATTATTTCTGTATTTGAGCCTCATCGATATTCAAGAGTTTTATCTCTAAAAAATCATTTTGCTAAATCTTTCTCTAACTCTAACCTAGTTCTCCTTTGTCCTTTGTATGCCGCAGGAGAGAAGAAAAATTTAAATTTTAATTTAATTAATTTTGCGAAATTAATTTCTAAATTATCAAAAACTCAAGTAATTATAATCAAAAACTATAATGAGCTTGTAAAATATTTTAAAAAAAATTTAATGAGTAGTGAAATAATAATTGGCATGGGGGCTGGCTCAATATCTAAATGGATGAGAGATTTAAAGGATTCAATATGAAATTAAGTAAACAGCTTGAGAACAAATTTAGTGACAATATTTCTAATAATGCACGTCTTGCAAACTATAGTTGGTTTAATTTAGGGGGCCCAGCAGATTATTTGTTCAAGCCAAAAAATAAAAATCAATTAATTGAATTTTTAAAAGAAAATAAAAATGAAGGTAAACTTAATATAACTATTATTGGTGCAGGATCAAACACGCTTATTAGAGACAATGGAATTAGAGGCGTGGTAATAAAATTAGGTTCAAATTTTTCAGAGATAAAGTTAATAAATAAAAATATTATTCAAGCAGGTGCCGGTTCATTAGATCGTAAAGTAGCTGATTTTGCTAAAGAGAGCAATTTAAGTGGATTGGAATTTCTTTCTTGCATCCCTGGTTCTATTGGAGGGGCAGTTATAATGAATAGTGGATGTTATGGAAAAGATATTTCAAAAGTTTTGGTATCTATAAATGTTATAGATATAAATAATTGTGTTGAAAAAGAGATTAATCGTGAGGATATAGAATTTTTTTATAGAGGGACTAATTTACCTAGCCAATATATAATCACAGCGGTAAAATTTAAATGTAAGCCAGCTCCAAAGAAAATCATTGAAAAAACACAAAACACGATGATAGAGAGAAAAAAAATATCTCAACCAAGCCAAGTAAAAACTTGTGGTAGCACCTTTAAAAATTTAGGCAATAAAAAAGTATGGGAGATAATTAAACAAACAGGTTGTGATAAATTTAGAGAGGGAGACGCTGTGATATCCCAAAAGCACTGTAATTTTTTTATAAATGAGGGAAATGCGAACTCTTCTGATATTGAAAATCTTATCGATAAAGTCAAAAAAAGAGTTAATGAAAAAACCGGAGTAAATCTTGAACTTGAGATTAAAATCATCGGTGAGTAAAAAAAAATTTAAAAAAGTTTTGGTAGTTTTAGGAGGAACCTCTGGTGAAAGAGCAATAAGTTTAGCAAGTGGAAGAGCTTGTATTAAAGCTTTAAAAAGTAAAAGATATAAAGTTTCGTCATTTGATCCAAAAAAAAAAAATTTTAATTTAATAGATAAAAAAAAAATTGATGTAATTTTTAATGCTCTTCATGGAAAAGGCGGTGAAGATGGAGTAGCACAAAGCTACTTTGAATATTTGGGCATTCCTTATACGCATTCTGGAGTTGTAAGCTCATTTAATTCAATGAATAAACTTATTTCTAAGCAAATATTTCTGAAAAAAAAAATTCTAACACCTAAACATTTTTCAATAAATGGTCATGATTATAAAATTTCTACTCTTAGAGAGATAATAAAAAAAAAAAATATAAAATTTCCTATAGTTGTTAAACCAGTCAACGAGGGGTCTAGCCTTGGCGTCAATATTTGTAAAAACTTTAAAAGCTTAATTTCATCTTCAAAAAAGCTGTTCAAAAAATATGAAAAAATTATATTTGAAAAATATATCCCAGGTCAGGAAATTCAAGTTGCAATTATTAATAACAAAGCTCTTGGCGCAATTGAATTGATTCCTAAAAGAGCATTTTATGATTATAAAGCCAAGTATACCAAAGGAGCAAAAACAAAACATGTAATGCCGGCAAGGCTTACAAAAAAAAATTATAATGAAGTTCTTAGAATCTCAAAACTAGCACACAATGCATTAGGGTGTAGAGGAGTTTCAAGGTCAGATTTTAAGTTTTATAACAATAAGTTTTATCTGTTAGAGCTTAATACACAACCAGGTATGACCAATCTTTCCTTGGTACCTGAAATAGCAAATTATTGTGGAATAAATTTTTCAAATTTAGTTGAGCAAATATTATTAGATGCTAGCATCAATAGATGAAAAAACGATTTTTAATCGGTTTATTATTGCTGCTGCTATTAAGTACTTATAGCTCAAAAAATAGTATCAACAATCAATACAAATTAAACATCAAAGAAATTATTGTAGCAAATAATAATATTTTAAAAAAAAAGGAAGTAAAAGAAGAATTTTCTTTTTTATACAATCAAAACATTTTCTTATTAAATGATAAAACTATTGCTCAAAATTTGAGTAAAAAAAGTTTTATAGAAAGCTTTAAGATAAAAAAAATATATCCAGATAAAATTAAAATTATTGTTTTTGAAAAACAACCAATTGCTATTTTACAAAATAAAAAAGAAAAGTATTACTACACTAATAAGAATGAAATTATAGAATTTTCGAATTTAAGAGAATTTCAGAATTTACCAATAGTTTTTTCCGATAAAGAAAACTTCAAAATTTTTTACATTGATTTAAAAAAAATAGAATTTCCTTTAGATATTATTAAGTCTCTACAATTTTTTAAATCTCAAAGATGGGATATTATTACAAGAAAAGATCAAACAATTAAACTTCCAACAAGTGAATATAAAAAAAGCTTAAGAAATTTTTTGGAGATAAAAAATAAAGATAATTTTAACAGATATAAAATTTTTGATTATAGAATTAAGGATCAACTTATTTTAAGATAAAATATGTCCCAAAATAATTTTAAATTATTTGTAGAAGTAGATGAGAGAAGATTTACATTTACTGTTATAGACTCTGAAAATAAAGAAGATATAAAAATTGCTCACACAAATCAAACAACAGTTACAGGAGTTATCGAAAACAAAATTACAGACCCTAATGTAGTTTATGATATTTTAAAAACAAATACTTTTGAAATTGAGAGAAAGTTAAATTGTGTTTTTAAGGAGGCAATCTTAATTTTGGATAGTTTTAATTCTTCAATTATAAATCTTTCTGGTTACAAAAAATTAAATGGATCACAACTTACAAAAGAAGATATAACTTTTATCTTGAATTCTTTAAAATCTGAAATTTACGAAAAAGAGAGTCAAAAATCTACTATTCATATTTTTAATTCTAATTATCATCTAGACAAAAAAAAAATAAACAATCTACCTATAGGTTTATTTGGAAATTTTTATTCACAAGAACTTTCTTTTTATCTAATTGATAATAATGATTTGAAAAATTATAATAATATTTTTAATAAATGTAATTTAAGTATTAGTAAAATAATTTCAAAAAGTTTTTTGGAAGGTGTAAATTTAATTAACCAAAATTCAAATTTAGACTCATTCTTTAATATAGAAATTAATGAATTTGACTCTAAAATATTTTTATTTGAAAACTCTGCATTAAAATTTATACAAAATTTTAAATTTGGAAGTAATCTTATCGAGAAAGATATATCCAAGGTACTTGCGCTTAACATTGAAAATGTGAAAAGAATTTTAAGAGATACGCAATTCACTTCAGGAGAAATAAATGAGCAGTTCATCGAAGAGGAATTTTTTAAAAATCAAAATTTTAGAAAAATAAAAAAAAAACTTATACTAGAAATTGCTGCAGCAAGAATTCAAGAAATTTCAAATATAATCATCTTTAAAAATATAAATCTCATAAGATTTTTAGATTATCAATTTCCAATTTTTTTAAAAATTAAAGATGTTACAAACCTTAAATGTTTTGAGGAGCATTATAAATTATTCTTTTCGTATAGAAATAATTATGAATTACATTTCAAAGAAGATATAACTATTGATAGAATCTATCATGGACTTTTTAAACTTGTTCAATATGGGTGGAAAAGAGAAGCAGTGCCAGTTATTCATGAAAAAAAGTCATTAATTGGAAGATTTTTTGATCTCATATTTAATTAAATATGTTTTTTTTTGAAACATTAGTTGTTTTAATTTTTTCAGAGGCATTGAGTATAAACTCACGATGTCAAAAATTTATCAAAACTCTATAAAAAATGTAGTTACATTTAATGGTACTGGTTTACACTCTGGTAAAAATACTAATGTTAAATTAATACCCGCTGCAGAGAATGAAGGTATCAATTTCAAAAGAATAGATTTTAATGAAAATAATATAATCAAAGCAGATTATAAAAACGTATCCTCAGCTACTCTTTGTACAACTCTTAAAAATAGATTTGGTAGAAAAGTTTCTACAGTAGAACATTTACTTGCTGCACTTTATATTTGCGGCATTGATAATGTGACTATAGAAACTGATAATGAGGAAATTCCAATTTTAGATGGATCATCTAAAGAATTTATCAATATTTTGAAAAATGCAGATATCAAAAAACAAGACACAAGAAAAAAATATTTAAAAATTTTAAATAGAATTGAATATCAAGATAAAGATAAAAAAATATCAATTGAACCTAGCTCATCTTTTGAAATAGATTTTGAGTTGAACTATAGTAATAAGGTAATAGGCAATCAGAGAAATAAAATTAATTTCACAAAAGACAATTTGGAAAACTTAATCGAATCGAGAACTTTCTGTTTGTTCGAAGATATTGAAAAAATAAAAAATATTGGTTTAGCAAAGGGTGGATCACTGGACAATGCTATTGTTGTTAAAGATGAAAAAATTTTAAATGTAAATGGGTTAAGAAACAAAAAAGAATTTGTAAATCATAAAATTTTAGATTTAGCAGGGGACTTCATCTTAGCTGGTTATAATATTTTAGGCAAGGTTGAGTGCTATAAAGGTGGACATGAATTTTCAAATTTATTTATAAGAGAAATTTTGGAAAAAAATAAACACAATTTTGAAATTATCGAATTTAAAGAAAAAGATACAAAAAAAATTTCACAAAAAGGTTATTTCACAGGACTTGCTGTAAACGCTTAAAGAGTAATAAATTTTACCAAATCTTATAAATTTGTTATTAATCAAAGATGACTGCAAGAATACTTCTTATTTTTTTTATAATTTTGCTATCTTGTTCCAAAGAGGAAGCAAAGTATGAACCGAAACCTAGATCAGATCCTTATAAATTATACGAAGATGCATATCAGGCCTTTGAAAAAGGTGATTATTTTTATGCTCAAAAAAAATTTTCTGAGGCAGAATTAAATTTTGAAGAGGTAGAGCTAGCTTCAAAATCTGCGATAATGTCTAGTTATTGTTTGTATGGTATAAATTTTTATACTCAGGCATTAGAAAGCATAGAAAGTTTTATAAAAAAATATCCTGCAGATAAAAATATTGCTTATGCTCATTATTTAGAAACATTGATATATTTTGAACAAATAGAAGATGAAAAAAAAGATTTGGAACCTATTCTTAAAACAAAAGAGAAAATTGATTTTTTTTTAAAAGAATTTCCAGATAATGATTACGCCATAGACTTAAAATTTAAAAAGGAATTAATTATAAACCAGATAGCTGCAAAAGAACTATATGTTGCGAAATATTATATTTCTGTAAAAAAATGGATACCAGCAATTAATAGATTAAAAATCATAGTTGATAATTATAACCAGACTATTTTCATTGAAGAGGCGTTGCACAGACTTGTGGAGATTCACTATCATATAGGACTTGATGAGCAGGCAAAAAAATATGCTAAAATTTTAGGTTACAATTACAATTCCAGTAAGTGGTATGAAGAGGCATATAAAATTTTGAATAAAGATTATAAGATAGTTCAAAAGAAGGACATTAAAAGAGATAATAATTTATTTAAAAAAATTATAGAAAAAATTAAATAAAAGAATGATAAATAAAAAAAATGCAATTGAAAGTTTCAAACAAAAGGTAAAATTATTAAAAAAACATAATGAGTTGTATTTTAATCAAGATAAACCAATAATTTCTGATGCAGAATACGATGATTTGAAAAAACAATTATTTGAGATTGAAAAGGCAAATAAATATTTAAAAAAGTTAAATCTTCTTAAAAGTATAGTTGGTGCACCACCAACTAACAAATTTAAAAAGTTCAATCATCTTAAGCCAATGCTTTCTTTATCAAATGCGTTTAATAAAAACGACATGATCGATTTTATAAAAAAAATAAAAAATTTCCTCAATATAAAAGATGACAACATTGAAATTTTTTCAGAGCCAAAAATTGATGGCATTTCTGCGACGCTTATTTATGAGAATGGTGTTTTAATTAGAGGCCTTTCTAGAGGTGATGGTAAAGTTGGAGAAGATATATTGGAAAATTTAAAAACAATTAACACGATACCAAAAATAATTAAAAATAAGGATATACCTAAATTATTAGAAATAAGATGTGAAATTTTTATTGGAAAAAAAGATTTTTCTAAATTGAAGAGTAAATTTGCTAATCCCAGAAATGCAGCTGGTGGTTCATTAAGGCAAAAAGACTCTAAGCAAACTGCTAAGATGCCACTCAAATATTTTGCGTATGGGTTTGGAGCAGTAGATCCAATGTTATTTAAAACTCAGTCAGAATTTTTGGAAAAAATATCAAAATGGAATTTTATTACAAATCCCTCTGTTAAAATTTTAAAGGGTTTAGAAGAAATAGAAAACCAACATGACAAATTAGATAAAGAGCGTTCTTCTCTAGACTATGATATCGATGGATTAGTATATAAAATTAATGATTTAAATTTACAAAAAAGATTAGGTAACACGTCTAATTCACCTAGATGGGCAATAGCTTATAAGTTTTCAGCAGAAAAAGCAGAAACTAAAATTAAAAATATTATTATACAAGTAGGAAGAACAGGAGCTATAACTCCAGTAGCTAAAGTAGAGCCTGTAACAGTTGGAGGCGTGGTTGTATCAAATGCAACATTACATAATGAGGATGAAATTAAAAGAAAAGATATAAGAATTGGAGATACAATAATGATCCAAAGAGCTGGAGATGTTATCCCACAAGTTTTAACAATTGATAAATCAAAAAGAAAACAAGATAGTAAAAAGTTTAATTTTCCAAATAAATGTCTATGCGGCGCAGAAACAAAAAAAGAATTAAGCAAAAACACAAAAAAAGAGGATGCCGTAAGAAGATGTACGAAAGGTTATGATTGCAGATTTATAGCTAAAGAAAAACTCAAGCATATTGTTTCAAAAGAAGCTTTTAATATCGATGGATTAGGGAAAAAAGTAATTGAGCAATTTTGGGATTTGAATTTAATAAAGGAACCATCAGATATTTTTGATCTTGACTACATACAAATTGGAAAGCTAGAGGGCTGGGGCGAGCTATCAATAAATAATTTAAAAAAAGCTGTAGAAAAATCTCACATAATCTCTTTAGATAAATTTATTTTCTCAATAGGAATTAGACATATTGGTCAGGAAAATGCGAAAATTCTTGCAAGTTTTTTTCATTCAATAAAAGAATTTACAAAATTATTTGTTTTAGAAAATAGAAAAAAATTTTTATCCAACTTAGTCGATTTAGATGGAATAGGTGAAACACAAATTCAATCTATTGATAATTTTTTTTCTAATAAAACTAATGTTAGAATAATTAAAAATTTAATAAATAAACTTAATATTAAGAATTATACTGCACAAACTAATGATGGAAAGTTTTCAAATAAAAAGTTGATGTTTACAGGCGGCTTCAAGAATATGAGTAGATCTGAAGCTAAATCAATAGCTGAGAATAATGGAGGGAAAGTATTAGGTTCAATTTCTAAAAATTTAGACTTTTTAGTTGTTGGTGATACTAGGCCAACAAAAAGAAAAGTTGAACAAGCTAAGCAACTTAAAATTAAAATAATTTTGGAAAAAGAGTGGAATAAAATTTTAAATAGCTGAGCAAGCTTTTTTAAGTTCTAAGGCCTCTACTCTATTCATAGATTTTTTTAAATTTTTAAATACAGTTCTATGGTAGGTGTTAATCCATTTTTTCTCATTTTTATTTAATTTATTTGGAATTATTAAATCTTTATCAATAGGTGCCATTGTTAAATTTTCAAAATTCATTTTCCTTTTATTTTCTTTAATATAAATAAGATTCTCAATTCTGATACCAAACTTGTTTTTTTCATAATAGCCTGGCTCATTTGAAACGATCATTCCCCTTTGGAGATTTACTTTATTTTTATTTGATATTGCGTGAGGACCTTCATGCACATTTAAAAAATACCCTACACCATGTCCCGTCCCATGCGCATAATTTAAGCCTATTTGTTTAAGATACTTTCTAGCCTTTGTATCAATTTCTGATCCAGAAGTATTTTTTTTAAGTTTAAAATTTGAAACAGCTATATGTCCTTTTAGAACTCTGGTGAAAATATCTTTTATTCTCTTATTAGAATTTTCTAAAGAAATAGTCCGAGTAACATCTGTTGTACCAAATTCATATTGGCCTCCAGAGTCAACTAAATAAATATCTCCTTTTCTTAATTTTCTATCAGTCTTATGAGTTGCTTTATAATGAATGATTGCTCCGTTGGGACCTGTTCCTGATATCGTTGGAAAACTTAAGAATTTAAAATTTTTATTTTTTTTTCTAAATTTTAATAATTTTTTTGATGCAGTTATTTCAGTTATATTTTTTTTGTAAAAGTTTTTTTTAAGCCAGAATAAATATTTAGTTAAAGCAACTCCGTCATAAATATGTGCTTTTTTAATATTTTCTATTTCTTGTTTTCCTTTGATCGCCTTAAATAAATAAATAGGATCTTGTAAATTTAGAATTTTATTTTTTTTATCGATTAAACTCTTTAAAAAGAAAGAACAAGAATTACTATCAATTATAAGTTTTTTATTTTCAATTTTAGAAAGTGTTTTAGCACAATCTTTAACATCCAAAAATTTAATCTGCTTAAAATTTTGTCTTAAAGTTGAAGATACTTTTTTTAAATTACAAAAAAAACTAATATTTCTATTTTTTTCAATTAAAACATAGCTATGTGGTATAGGTGCATACTTTGTATCTCTACCTCTTATATTTAATAACCAGGCGTTATTTTCACTTGCAGTAACAAATAAAAAATCAGACCTTTTTTTCTTTAAATATTTAGCAACTTTATTTATTTTTAATTGGTATCTTTCATCTGCAGCTTCACTTGGTAATAAATAAAATTTACTCTTATTTTTTACAATCTTTCTTTTCCAAATTTTATCAATTAAATTTTGAAAAATTGGCTTTAATTTTATTTTATTTTTCCCAAAAAAAATAAATAATGATTTTTCAGTAAATAAATTAGGATCAAAACCAATAGATAATTTTTTCTCTTTAAGGATATCATTGGGCATTTTATTTGGCATAGTAATAATTTTAAAAAATTTTCCACATTGATTATTAGCTTGTAAAGTATATCTTCCATCAACAAACAAATAATTTTTATTCTTAAGCACCAATGCAAAACCATAAGAGCCAGTGAATCCTGAAATAAAATTTAGTCTATCATTATAATTTGGAGTGTATTCATCAAAAAATTCATCATTTTTAGGAATTATATACCCATCTATCTTTTCTCTCTCAAAAATCTTTTTTAACTTATTTATTTTTTCCATTTAAGCATTTTATTTTTTTTATACCGATCCCATCCAGGACTTCTATACTCCTCATCAAATTCAATTGTATTATCTTGATTAAACTCAAAGTCATTATTATCATTTAAATCTGTTTCATTTTTTTCCACGCTGTCGTCTGGTATTTCATTTATAAATCTTGACGGTAATGCATCCATCCAGTCGCCATGGTAAGCTCTTTTCATTGCAAATGATAAGTAAGCTTCCTTTTTAGCCCTAGTAATACCAACATAAGCAAGTCGCCTTTCTTCCTCTAAAGCGAAATCTCCTTTTTCTTCCAGAGATTTTTGATGAGGAAATAAACCTTCCTCCCAACCTGGTAGAAATACAACATCAAATTCTAAACCCTTGGCGGCATGCATTGTCATTAAATTAATTTTAGCACCCTCCCATTCTTGATCAATTGAAGTTGCTAATGCTACGTGTTCTAAAAAACTCTGTAAGTTTTCATAATCCTGCATGGCTCTAAGTAATTCTTTTAAGTTTTCTAATCTATTTTCATTTTCTAAGTCTTTTTTATTTTTTAACATTGAGGAGTAACCTGACTCATCTAATACCAATCTCAATAAATCAAAATGTTTCATTGTAACTGAGTCATTTCTCCATTTTTGAATCATTTTAATTAATTGACCAAGTGATGATTTAATCTTGGGTTTAAAATCTCCTTTTTCTATTAATTTCATTATCGAGTCTTCAAGACATAATTTATTCGATTTACCGAAAGTATAAATTTGGTTTAAGGTGCTTTCTCCAACTCCTCTTTTAGGTACACCTATGACTCTTTCTAAAGCTAAATCATCAAATTTTTGATAAATAATTCTCAAGTAAGATACCGCATCTTTAATTTCAGCCCTTTCATAAAATTTTATTCCTCCTAAGACACGATATCCAATTCCAACTTGAAGAAATCTCTCTTCAAATTCCCTTGTCTGATATATTGCTCTAACTAAAATTGATATATCGTTTAGAGAATATTTCTTTTTAAGTTTTTGCTCAATTATATCGCTGACTCCTTGAGCTTCATCTTTTCCAGTTCTGTAACAATTTAACTTTACTAGTTCGCCTTGATTGGCTGAAGACCATAATTTTTTACCTACTCTATTTGAGTTATTAGAAATTAAATTTGATGCAGTATCTAAAATATTTTTTGTAGATCGATAGTTTTGTTCTAATTTAAATACTTTACAATTTTTATAAATTTTATCAAAAGTGAGAAAGTTTTTTATTTCAGCACCTCTCCAACTATAAATTGATTGATCGTCATCACCAACACAGCAAATATTTTCATTTTTATTAACTAATAGATTCAACCATTTATTTTGAATGAAATTAGTATCTTGAAACTCATCAACTAATATATATTTAAAATTTTTCTGATATATTTCTCTTATATCACCATGATCTTCAAAGAGTTTAACGCAGAATAAGATTAAATCACCAAAATCAAAGGCATTTAAATCTTTAGTTTTGTCTTGATATATTTTGTAAACTTTTAATATTGACTTAATAATTGAGCCTGATTTTTCAATTTTTACTTCATTCGGCAACAAACCTTTGTTTTTCCATTGATCAATATGATACATAATTAATTGTGGAGAAAATTTTTTAGCATCCAAATCCTCACCTTTAACAATATTTCTAATTAGTTTTTTTTGATCATCTGTATCAAGAATAGTAAAATTACTTTTGTAACCTAAAGCTTCAGCATGCCTCCTCAAAAATTTTACACTGATCGAGTGAAATGTCCCCAACCAAGGCACTGCATTTGAACTACCTTTTACATATTGCATTACCCTGTTTTGCATTTCTTTAGCAGCTTTATTTGTGAAAGTTACGCAGAGTATTTGGTTAGGCCAAGCTTTTTTCTCATTAATTATATGAATAAGTCTTGTAGTCAGAACTCTTGTTTTGCCAGAGCCGGCTCCTGCAACAATTAAATTAGGTCCTTCTGTGCTAAGTACTGCTTCTTTTTGTTCTTTGTTAAGGTTTTTAATTAAGCTAACTATGTTATTCATAAGAGAGAAATTTCATTTATATACTAGTTGTAAAAATAAAAAAATGTTAAATAAAATTTATAAATTAATTAACAATAATTTCCCAAAAGTCTTAAAATTTGTTTTTTTTCTTAGATATCTTTTGCTTATTTTCTTTACTTCTCTTGTCATTTTTATAGTGACACCTATGTTTTTTGATTATGACAAACGACATGCTGTGATTAAATCTCATTTAGAGAAAAATTATAACCTTAAAGTAGTAAAATCAGAAAGTATAAAATTTTACCCTTTTCCCTTCGCAAGACTAGAGATAAATGATGTGGTGACGAAACTTAACTCTAGTAACATAAATATAGTTACAAAAAAATTAATTATTTTTCCAAAAATTGTATCTCTTTATGATTATAAAAATTTTGATTCTAATAAAATTAAATTAAACAAAAATTTAATTTCTAGTGATTTTTTTAGTCTGAAAGATCTATATGAGTATATTTTAAATATTGAAAAAAAACTGCAAATTAGAAATTTAAATTTATTAATAAAGAATTATGATAAAACCTTATTTAAACTCAATGATATAAGTTTTTCAAATTATGGATACAATCAAAATAAAATTAAAGGTGAAGTTTTTGGTAAAAAATTTAAAATAAATTTAAAAAAAAATCCTAAAAAAATCGATTTTAAAATATTAGAAACTGGGATATCAATATCTCTCAATTTTTCTGACAACAACCAATTTAAAACTATTGGTAATATTAAGGGCAAGATCTTAAAAGCAAGGATAAAATCAGATTTCTTGTATGACCAAGAATTGATAAAAATTAAGAATTTTTATTTCAGAGAAAAAAATTTATCTTTTGATAGTAAAGGCATTATTTTATTAAATCCTTTCTTAGAGATAAATATTGACACACAAATAGTTAATTTTAATAAAAAATTAATTAAAAATATAAATTTAGATTCAGTTTTAAACTTTAAAGATATATTTAAGAAAATTAATAGTAATACTAATTTTGGCTTTAAACAAAAAAGATTTAGCAGAAGTATTATAGATAATCTGAATATGAAAATTAATTTAGCATATGGAAGACTAAATATCGAAAAAAGTTTTTTAATTTCCGAAAGTGAATTAAAATGTAAGAGTGAAACAAACTTATTAGAGGAATACCCAGTAGTAATTTTTGATTGCAGTCTTTCATCTCAAGACAAAAAAAAATTTTTAAAAAACTTTGACATTAAATATAAGATAAAAAATGAACCTTTAAATTTAGGCGTAAAAGGAAATTTGAATATTTTAAATAATAAGATAAATTTTGAGTCAATTAAAATAAACAAAGATTATACTGCCACCAAAGAGGATCTAATTTTTTTTAAAGATTCATTTGAAACTATTCTCTTCGATCAGAATTTTTTAAATATTTTTGATTTGTTAAAAATTAAAAGCTTTATTGATGAAGTCTCTTAATTTATTTTGGCCTAGTCATTTTAATAGGACTCATAATCTTATCATACTCTCTTTCGCTAATTAGACCTGATTTCATAACTTCGTGTTTTAATGTGGTTCCATTTTTATGAGCTGTTTTTGCAATATAGGCTGCTTTGTCATACCCTATATTTGGAGCTAAAGCAGTGACTAACATCAATGAGTTGTCTAAAAGGAATTTAATTCGTTTTTTATCTGCTTTAATTCCTTTAACACAATACAAAGCAAATGTTTTTGCTGAGTCACTCATAATTTCTATTGATTGCAAAATATTATGTATAATTAAAGGTTTGAATACATTTAATTCAAAATGTCCATGAGAACCAGCCATTGTTATTCCATTATGGTTTCCAATAACTTTAACACATACCATCGTTACTGCCTCAGATTGCGTGGGATTTATTTTACCAGGCATAATTGATGAACCAGGTTCGTTTGATGGCAGTATAAGTTCGCCGTATCCAGCCCTCGGACCCGATCCTAAAAATCTTATATCATTTGCAATCTTCATTAAACATACAGCAGTAGTATTTAATGTTCCCGAAAAATTTACAATTTCATCATGAGCGGCTAGCGCAGCGAACTTATTAGTTGAGGGTTTAAATGGAAGTTTTGTAATTTTACTTATCTCTTTAATTATCTTTTTATCAAAATTTTTTTTAGTATTCAAACCAGTGCCCACAGCAGTTCCACCTTGGGCTAAAAAGTAAATTTCTTTAAGAGCAGCTTCAATCCTGAAAATACATTTTCTCAATTGAGCATGATAGCCTGAGAATTCTTGTCCTAAAGTCAGTGGCGTAGCATCTTGCAAATGAGTTCTTCCAACTTTTACAATTTTACTGAATTCCTTTGATTTCTTGTGTAATTCCTTTTCTAAAAGCTTTAATGAAGGTAATAACTTCTCTCTTGATTTTAAAGCTATGGCAATATGCATTGCGGTCGGAAATACATCATTAGTCGATTGAGATTTATTTACGTGATCGTTAGGATGTATAGGTTTTTTAGTTCCCATTTTTCCGCCCATTAATTGTATTGCTCTATTAGCAATCACCTCGTTAACATTCATGTTCGTTTGTGTACCTGACCCTGTTTGCCAGACTTTTAAAGGAAAATGTTTATCATGTTTACCTTTTAACACTTCGTCTGAAGCCCTGATGATGTATTTACTAATTCTGTGATCTAGATCTTTATTTTTTGCATTAACTATAGCTGCTGCTTTCTTTATTATTGCAATCGAGTGGATAACTAAAGGCCTTACTAAAAAGTCTCCAATATTGAAATATTTATTTGATCTTTCAGTTGAGGCTCCCCAATACTTATCACCAGGAACTTTTATTTTTCCAATACTATCGAATTCTGTTCTGTATTTCATCTTTGATTCTTTGATATAATACACCTTTATTAGATAATTATAAAATGTAAAGGAGAGGGAATTAAAATGAGTAATTTTGAAAGTGTTAAGAAATTTATGAAAACTTTTGGGCAAGAAGTTAAGGAAAAAGCCGAATTTCCAACTGATAAAATTACCTCTTTAAGATACGATTTAATTCAAGAAGAGTTAGATGAGCTAAAAGAAGCGATTGATAATAGAGATATTAAAGAAGTAGCAGATGCTTTGACCGACATCTTATATGTTACTTATGGCGCAGGACACGCTTTTGGGATAAATTTAGACAAATGCTTTGCAGAGGTTCAAAATTCTAACATGAGTAAATTAGGAGAGGATGGAAAACCTATTTACAATGAAAAAGGCAAAGTATTAAAAGGCCCAAATTATTTTAAACCTGACTTAAAAAAGTTTGTAGCCTAATGAAAAAAAATTATCATTGGATATTACTAGGTATTGCAGTTGGAATAATCTTTTACTTAGTAGATAAATATATTTTTTAGACATTTTTTTTTAAAAATCAGGTTTAAGTGGTCGACTTTTAAATCAAAATTATTAAAATTTATTTTCTTATAAGAATTTTTTTATTGTTAATATTTGATTTGATTAATTAAAGATTATATAGCAATTAGAATGAAAAAACTAAAACCAAAACCTCACCAATTTTGGGCGTGGTGTTCTACATTAACAATTTTAGCAGGCGCTATAACAGCGGCTTTAGGATTTTATCCTTTATATTGTTATATATTCTTAATAGGTAATAGTGGACTTGCAATAATATCTTGGTTGTGGAATGAAAAATCTCTGGTCGCTCTTAATACTGGTCTCGCCAGTATTTATTTAATCGGATTAATAAATCTTTATTTAATTTAGAGAGGCGTTCTGTTGCCAGGTGCCTTAATCACCAAGATCTAGATCTCCACATTGTTTTTTGGTGAACACACAAGTGCTATAATGATATATTGTTTTAGTATCTTTAATAATCCCTCTGGATGTTCCTTCAACAGTTCCTGTCACAGTGTTACATCCAGAAACTAGACAAAAAATTAATAATATTTTTAACTTTTGAATCACTTTAAGACTATAACATTTTATTTTATTTAAGGGGCGTTCTGTTGCCAGGTGCCCCAAACCCCGTAACTTAATTAACTAGGTTAATTAAGCTGCAAGTGCAAATTTTTGATTTGCATTTATAATTTAGCCCGTTACGTCGGAGCCATCTCGAACGAAAGAACAGCCTTTAGACACCCGTCGATCCTAATTCACCCCCGTAAGTTGTAAATGGTGGAGGTGGTGGGTACTGCCCCCACGTCCGTGATGTTTATTACGAAATTCGTTTATCGTCATAGTTGGAAAACCAACACTATTAATATAAAACTCTTTTGAAGAGATTCAATAATTAATTCAAAAATGAAACTTACTAAAGAACAAAAGCAAGAAATTGCAGACCAACAAGCACAAAAAAATCATACGAAACGAGTAACCTCACATGAATTAGAGAAAATCCTTTATGAAGCTTTACCAGTATTAGACCATGGTTTTGTGAGAGTAGTAGATTATATGGGAGATGATAGTTCAATTGTACAGTCTGCAAGAGTTTCTTATGGAAAAGGAACAAAAAAAGTTTCTACAGACGAAGGTTTGATAAAATATTTAATGAGACATTGGCATTCAACACCATTTGAAATGTGTGAAATAAAATATCACGTCAAACTTCCAATTTTTATTGCACGTCAGTGGATCAGACATAGAACAGCAAATGTGAATGAATATTCAGCAAGATATTCGATTCTTGATAAAGAATTTTATATTCCGGCGAAAGATCAATTATCTGCTCAATCAACTTCTAATCGTCAAGGAAGAGGAGATTTAATAAGCGGAGAACAGGCAGACGAAGTATTAAAAATTTTAAAAGAGGATGCCACAAGAACTTATGACAATTACGAAAAAATGCTTAACGAAAGATACGACGGAACCACAATTGATGAGAACAAAGCCGGTTTAGCTAGAGAACTTGCAAGAATGAATTTAACTTTAAATTCATATACACAATGGTACTGGAAAACTGATTTATTAAATCTTTTAAATTTTCTATTTTTAAGAGCTGATAGTCATGCTCAATATGAGATTAGAGTTTATGCTGAAACAATGCTTGATACTGTCAAAAAATGGGTACCAATTACCCATGCTGCTTTTTTAGATTACAGAGTAGGAGCAGTCCATGTGTCTGCCAAAGGAAAAAAAGTAATTCAACTTATGGCTAAAGGTGAAAAAGTTAGTCATGAAAGCTCGGGTCTTTCAAAGAGAGAGTGGAATGAGTTAATGAATTCTTTTGGATTTACTGAAAAGATCGTTTAATTTTTTCAGCTATATCTTTAAATAGTAAAGATATGTCATGATTAGGATCTGAATGAGTTAAAGGATCACCTTTATCAGCTGAACTTCTTAAATCTTGATGTATAGGTAAATGGCCTAAAAATTCTTTATTAAATTCTTTTGCAGTTTTTTCAACTCCGCTTTCACCAAATATCTTATACTCTTTTCCATCATCACCTTTGAAATAACTCATATTATTGATCAATCCTAATATTTTGACACCTGTTTTATCAAACATTTGAATTCCTCTTTTAACGTCTAATAACGCTAAATCTTGTGGAGTTGAAACTATTACCGCTCCATCAACTTTAACTTCTTGAGCGAATGTTAATTGTGTATCACCTGTTCCTGGTGGCATGTCAATTATAATTATATCCCTATCTTTCCACAAAACTTTTTGTGTCATCGTTTTAATTGCACTAATAACCATTGGTCCTCTCCATATCATTGGTGTTAATTCATCAACCAACAAACCCATTGACATGCATTGAGCACCATATTTTGTAACAGGTGTAATTGCCTTGCCATCCTCACTTTTTGGTTTTTCATTTATTTTCATTAATTTTGGCAATGAGGGGCCATAAACATCAGCATCTAATATTCCTATTTTCAAATCTAAGTTCTGAAGTGCAAATGCGAGGTTCACAGCAACTGTGGATTTTCCCACTCCACCCTTAGCGCTAGAAACAAGTAACGTATGCTTGGTTCCATTGATAGAAGTTTTAATAAATTGCTTTGGAGGCGGTTTTTGGCTCATAATTTTATAAGTTAATGGTCATAATAACGCTCTTACATAACTTGTTTTTGGGACAAAAGTCACTATATAAAGTGTCATGAGTTTTAAAGACAGAATTTTAAACAATCAATCTCCATGGGGAACACCTCCAGGGGGAGACGGTGGTCGTGGCTCACCAGGTGGAAACGGGTCAGGTTCAAGGCAAGACCCTCCCAGTGTAGATGATCTTATTAGAAATTTTCAAAAAATAATCAATAAATTTTCCGGTGGTAAGTCCGGTGGCTCAAGGCCTATAATAATAGGATTATTGATTGTAGCAGTTCTATATGTTGCAAGTGGTCTTTACAGAGTTTTACCAGATGAGCAAGGTGTAGTTCTAAGATTTGGTAAATATGTAAATACAACACAACCGGGTTTACATTATCACTTCCCAACACCCTTTGAGAGAGTTTTAACCCCAAAGGTGACAAAAGTTAACCGAGTAGATGTTGGTTTTAGACCAGCAAGCGACAGTGGAAGATCTTCAGGTGTAGGAAATGTTCCTGAAGAAAGTTTAATGTTAACAGGTGATGAAAACATTGTAGATATAAATTATTCAGTGTTTTGGGTTATCAAAGATGCTCAAAAGTTTTTATTTAATATTCAAAGTCCGGTAGAGACTGTAAAAGCTGCTTCAGAAACAGCCATGAGAGAAGTAATTGCAAAAAATAGAATTCAAAATATTTTAACAGAGGGAAGATCAAAAATAGAGGTTGAGGTACAAGAAATAGCTCAACTCATTTTAGATGAATATGGATCAGGAATCCAATTAACTCAGGTTCAAACACAACAGGCCGACCCACCTGAACAAGTAATTGATGCTTTTAGAGATGTACAAGCTGCAAGAGCTGACAGAGAAAGATCAAAGAACGAAGCAGAAGCATATGCTAACGATGTTATACCAAGAGCTCGAGGGGAAGCAGAACAAGTTTTACAGCAAGCTGAGGCTTATAAGAAAGAAGTAGTTGCAAAGGCAGAAGGAGAAGCAAGTCGATTTTTAGCAATTTACAATGAATATAAAAATGCCAAACAAGTTACACAAGAAAGAATGTATTTAGAAACAATGGAGAAAGTTTTAGCAGATATAGATAAAGTGATTATAGACAAAGAGTCTGGCTCAGGTGTAGTTCCTTATCTACCATTACCAGAATTAAAAAAAGGGAGTAACAATTAAATGAAAGGTGTTAAGTTTATAGTTCCAGCAATCATATTAATTGGAGTGGTAATTTTCCAATCATTATTCATTGTTCAAGAAATAAGCCAAGCAATTGTTCTTCAATTTGGAGATCCAAAAAAAATTGTTACTAAAGCTGGACTGAATTTTAAGTTACCATTTATTCAAAACGTAGTTTATTTAGATAAAAGAATTTTAAATTTAGATAACGATCCAGAGGAAGTCATAGCTGCAGATCAAAAAAGATTGATTGTAGATGCCTTCGCGAGATTTAAAATTGTAGACCCTTTAAAATTTTACATCTCAGTTGGGAACGAGAGAGTAGCAAGATCAAGATTGTCTACAATTATCAATTCAAGAATTAGAGGTGTACTAGGAACGCAAGAATTAGCTACATTGCTGTCTACTGACAGAGCTAGACAAATGCAAATAATACAATCGCAAGTAAATGATGAGGCAAAGAATTTTGGAATTAACATTGTGGATGTTAGAATTAAAAGGGCTGACCTTCCACCAGCTAATAGTGAGGCGATTTACAAAAGAATGCAAACCGAAAGAGAGCGAGAAGCAAAAGAATTTAGAGCGCAAGGTGCAGAGATTGCTCAAAAAATTAGATCAACAGCAGATAAAGACGTAACTGTAATTCTTGCACAGGCTAATAAAAAATCTGAAATAATGAAAGGTGAAGGTGATGGTCAAAGAAATAAAATTTTTGCCAATGCTTTTGGAAGAGATCCACAATTTTTTGCCTTCTATAGAGCTATGCAAGCATATGAAAAAGCTTTAATTGGTGGAGAAACATCTTTGGTTTTATCGCCTGATAGCGAATTCTTTAAGTTCTTTGGTAAATCAATCAAGCCAGCTTTAAAGAAGTAAGTTATTAAGTATTTGTGAGTGAGTTCATTATTGCAATTGGATTAATTTTTTTTGTGGAAGGTCTGTTTTTAGCCATTTTCCCGTCAAGAATTAAAAGCATATTAGAATTAATTAAAAATACACCTGAGAATAAACTTAGATTTACAGGAATCGTTTTTTTGATTATCGGTTTTTTAATAATTTGGTATATAAAAAGTTAAATGAAATTAGTTAATAAGATATTATTATTTTTAGTTATTTTTAGCTATTCTTTTGCTAATTCAAAACCAGTTCCTGAATCTTTTGCGGATTTAGCCGACAAACTGATGCCATCAGTTGTAAATATCTCTACAACACAAACAGTTAGAACAACAACCAACCAATTTCCCTTTCAATTTCCTCCAGGATCACCTTTTGGAGAAATGTTTAAAGATTTTGAGAGACCTACAGAAAGAAAAGCATCTTCTTTAGGCTCTGGTTTTATAATTAAAACAAACGGGACAGTAGTAACAAATAATCACGTCATTGCTGGTGCTGATGATATTTTAGTGCGGGTTGGAGATAAGGAATATAAAGCTAAAGTAATAGGTGCTGATCCTTACATGGATATAGCTGTTTTGAAAATGGAAACAAAAGATCAATTTAAGCCAGTAAGCTTCGGTGATTCTGATGTAGCAAGAGTAGGAGATTGGGCAGTTGCTATTGGAAATCCTTTTGGTTTAGGCGGGACAGTAACCGCAGGAATTATTTCAGCAAGAAACAGAGACATAAACTTAACAAGATATGACGACTTCATACAAACTGATGCTTCTATTAATCAAGGAAATTCTGGTGGACCATTGTTTAATTTAAAAGGCGAAGTCATTGGAATTAATACCGCAATAATAGCACCAGGTCAGTCTGGCTCTATCGGAATTGGATTTGCCATTCCAGCTAATGCAGCATCGAATGTTATTGATCAACTAATTCAATTTGGTGAAACAAAAAGAGGTTGGTTAGGTGTAAGAATTCAAGAGGTAACAAAAGAAATAGCAGAAGTAGAAAAATTAAAGAAACCGCAAGGAGCTTTAGTAGCAAGTGTTGGAGAGAATAGTCCGGCAGATAAAGCAGGAATAAAGGCAGGAGACATAATTTTAAACTTTGACGGAAAAAAAATTGATACAATGAGAACGCTTCCAAAAGTAGTTGCATCTACAAAAGTAGGTAAGAGTGTAGAGCTTAAAATCTGGAGAAATAAAAAATTAATCTCAAAAAGATTAATTCTTGGGAGACTAGAGTCGTCTGAAGAATTTAAAGATAAGAAAACAAAGGTAGTAAAAAAAGTTGAAGATATTGAAAAATTAAAAATAGCAGTTAGAGATATAACAGGCGAGGATATTTCTTCTAGGAATTTAAGTAAAAAAACTGAAGGAGTTGTTATAACAGAAATTTCTAATCGAAGCCCATTAAATAATCTTTTAAGTATAAATGATATAATAATTGAAGTTCAAAAAACTCCCATTAAATCTTCATCTGATTTAAAAAGAATAGTTGATAATATTTTTAAAAAAGGTGAAAAGACCTTACTATTAACAGTAATTAATAAAAATAATCAAAGACGTTATCTTGGCGTTAAAATAAATTAATTTGTCTAAAAAATTAGTACTCTTAGCAGGTCCTACAGCTTCAGGAAAATCTAATTTAGCAATCAAATTAGCAAAAAAACTTAACGGTGAAATTATAAATGCAGATAGTATGCAAATTTTTAAAGAATTTACTGTTTTATCATCTCGACCTACTTTTAACCAAACTAAGAAAGTAAAACATCATCTTTATGGAATAATTACAGTAAAAAAACATTTTTCCGCAGGTGAATGGCTTAAAAAAGTAAAAATTAAAATAAACACTTGTGTGAAAAAGAAAAAAATTCCAATAATTGTAGGTGGAACTGGTCTTTATTTTAATACAATCACTAAAGGTATAAGTAAAATTCCTGATATTGATCTAAAAACAAGAAATAAAGTTAGAAACTTATATAAAAAACTTGGAATTAAAAAATTTTATAATGCACTAATTAAGCTTGACCCTAAAAGTAAAGGCAGAATACTTCCTACTGATCCACAAAGGATTCAAAGAGCATATGAAGTAAAACTAAAAACAAAAAAATCGCTTTATGAGTGGTTTGAAAAGACAAAATCTGATTTTTTAGAATTTGATATAAGAAAGATCTTTATTGAAATCCCAAGAGATATATTACTTAATAAAATTTCAATCAGAACGGAACAAATGTTTAAGAAAAAATGTATTAATGAAGTAAAAAAATTTAATAATCTTAAAGTCAGTAAAAGTTTTTCAGCAAATAAATTAATAGGCGTTCAAGAAATAAACGATTATTTAAAGGGTTTAATAACTCTAGAACAGTGTAAAGACTTAATAAATATAAAGACTAGGCAGTATGCAAAAAGACAAAATACTTGGGCTAGAGGCCATATGAAGAATTGGAACAAGCTTTATTCGAAAAATTTCTCAAATCTTTTAAAAAAATCATTAAAAGTTGTAACCTAGAACTTGACGCAATCCATTTCTAGGCTAGATTGTATGAATGCCGAAATTATTAAGCGGAGCAGAAATTGTTTTTAAAGCATTAGAGGACCAAAAAGTAGAATATATTTTTGGTTACCCTGGGGGTGCAGTTTTGCCTATTTATGATGAATTAAAAAATCATAAATCTATTAAACATATTTTAGCCAGACATGAGCAAGGAGCAGGCCACTCGGCTGAGGGATATGCAAGATCAAGTGGTAAGCCAGGAGTTTTATTAGTTACATCCGGTCCAGGTGCAACAAATGCTGTAACTGCTTTGACAGATGCTTACATGGATTCAGTTCCTCTTGTATGTATCTCTGGACAAGTGCCGACACATCTAATCGGAACAGATGCATTTCAAGAATGTGATACGACTGGAATTACACGACCATGTACAAAACATAATTGGTTAGTAAAAGATGTAAATGATCTCTCAAAAGTTTTACACTTAGCTTTCGAGGTGGCAACCACAGGGCGACCCGGACCAGTTTTAGTTGATATTCCAAAAGATATTCAATTTAAAAAAGGTAAATATAAATTTTTTAAGAATAGACTTAAAAAAAAACTTAATGGCAAAGCATCTCGCAAAATATCTAACTCAGAATTAGATAAATTTATTGATTTGATGAAAAAATCCTCAAAGCCTATCTTTTATACAGGCGGAGGAGTTATAAACTCAGGACCTGATGCTAGTAAACATTTGCGAGAATTAGTTTCTCTAACCGGCTTTCCGATTACTTCAACTCTACAAGGACTCGGGGCATATCCTGGCGATGATCCACAATTTTTGGGCATGCTTGGTATGCACGGAACTTATGAAGCAAATAACGCGATGCATGACTGTGATTTAATGATAAACATTGGAGCAAGATTTGATGATAGAATTACCGGAAAGGTTGATGAGTTTTCACCTGGTTCAAAAAAAATTCATGTCGATATTGATCCTTCTTCAATTGGAAAAAATATAAAAGTTGACCTTGCTATAGTTAGCGACGTTACAGAGCTTTTGATGTCTTTAAACAAAAGATTCAAAGAGAAAAATAAAAACTTTGTAAGTTCTAACAAACAGAAAACATCAAAATGGTGGGAACAAATCGGAAAATGGAGAGAAAAAAAGTCTTTAAATTTTATAAATAGCAATAAGGTTATAAAACCTCAACATGCAGTACAAAGGCTGTATGAACTCACAAAAAATCAAGACACTTTTATTACGACAGAGGTTGGTCAACACCAAATGTGGGCAGCACAACATTATAAATTTAATAAACCTAATAGATGGATGACATCTGGCGGACTTGGAACAATGGGGTACGGACTTCCAGCTGCAATTGGTGTTCAAATTGCTAATCCTGGAAAACTTGTTGTTGATATCGCAGGAGAGGCATCTGTGTTAATGACTATGCAAGAAATGTCTACAGCTGTTCAATATAGGTTACCAATAAAAATATTTATTTTAAATAACGAATACATGGGAATGGTAAGGCAGTGGCAAGAACTTTTACATGAAAAAAATTATTCCGAAAGTTACACTGCTGCTCTCCCAGACTTTGTTAAACTAGCAGAGTCTTATGGTTGTGTAGGAATAAGAGCAAAAACACCTGAAGAGTTGGATGAAAAAATTAAAGAGATGATTAATGTTGATAAACCAGTAATATTTGATTGTGTTGTCGATAAAGCAGAAAATTGTTTTCCAATGATACCTTCGGGTAAACCACACAACCAAATGATCTTAGGCCCAGAGGAAGAGGAAGAAATATCTGATGAAGGGAAAATTTTAGTTTAATGGCAAAGTCTAAATCCGCCTATAGCGTCCCTGGAAAAATTGGCAAAATCGAAAGACATATAATTGTTGTGTGGGTTGATAATGAAGCTGGTGTACTTGCCAGGATAGCAGGACTTTTTTCTGGCAGAGGATATAATATTGAATCTTTGGCAGTTGCAGAAGTTGATAAAAAAAAACATATTTCTAGAATAACAATTGTTACTGAGGGAACTCCACAAGTAATTGAACAAATAAATTTGCAGCTTAAAAAACTTGTGCCAGTTCATAAGGTGGCAGATTTCAAACGAGGTGAAAAAGATATTCTTTTTAGGGAATTAGCATTGTTTAAAATTTTAGGAAGTTCAAAAAAAATAGATAAAGTAAGAAAAATTTGTAAGAAATTTAATCCTGTAATTCTTGATAAAACAAATAATTCTGTTGTAATACAAGTAACTGCCTTAAGAGCTGAAATTGATAAATTAGCTCTTGATTTAAAAAGTTTAGGCCTTATAAGCACTTCTAGAACGGGTGCAGTAGCAATGACGAAAGGACCAAAAATATTTAATTAATTATGAAAACTTATTACGATAAAGATACTAATAAAGATTTAATTAAAAATAAAAAAGTTGCAATTTTTGGTTACGGAAGCCAAGGACATGCTCACGCGTTAAATCTTAAAGATAGTGGCGTAAAAGAAGTTGTGGTAGCCTTACGAGAAGGATCTTCAAGTATTAAAAAAGCAGAAAGCGCAGGATTAAAAGTAATGTCTCTATCAGATGCAGCTGCATGGGCTGATGTGGTAATGATGTTAACACCTGATGAACTTCAATCAGAGATTTACAAAAATCATATTGAGCAAAGAATGAAAGAGGGAACAAGTTTAGCTTTCGCTCACGGGTTAAATATTCATTTTGATTTAATTAATGCTAGAAAGGATCTTGATGTGTTTATGGTAGCTCCCAAGGGTCCAGGTCATACTGTGAGAAGTGAATATCAAAAGGGTGGAGGAGTGCCTTGTTTAATGGCTGTTCACAAAGACAGCTCAGGCAAAGCAAAAGATTTAGCTTTATCTTATGCTTCCGCTGTTGGAGGTGGTAAAGCTGGTATAATAGAAACTACTTTCAAAGATGAATGCGAAACAGATTTGTTTGGAGAGCAAACAGTTTTATGTGGTGGTTTGGTCGAGTTAATTAAGAATGGTTTTGAAACTTTAACAGAAGCTGGTTATCCACCTGAAATGGCATACTTTGAAACTCTTCATGAAGTAAAATTAATTGTTGATCTTATTTATGAGGGTGGGATCGCAAATATGAATTATTCAATTTCAAATACTGCAGAATATGGTGAATATGTTTCAGGGAAAAGAATTGTAGATAATAAGACTAAAGAAAAAATGAGAGAAGTTCTTAAAGACATTCAATCTGGAAAATTTACTAAACAATGGATGGATGAACATAAATCCGGTCAAAAAAACTTCTTAAAAATGAGGCAAGATTTAGCAAAACATCCTATCGAAAAGGTTGGAAAAG
>CACBIC010000008.1 GCA_902539235.1 uncultured Pelagibacteraceae bacterium
GATCCCTGATCATTGGGGAACAGCTGTAAATGTCCAAGCTATGGTTTTTGGAAACATGGGTATCAATTGTTCAACAGGTGTTGCCTTTACAAGAAATCCTTCGACAGGAGAAAATTCTTTCTTTGGAGAATTTTTAATTAATGCACAAGGTGAAGATGTTGTTGCAGGTACTAGAACTCCTCAATACATCACAACAAAAGCAAAAAAAGACTCAGGATCTAAAGACCCTTCAATGGAAGAAGCTATGCCTAAAGTTTATAAAGAACTTGCAAAAGTATTTCTTAAGTTAGAAAGGCATTATAAAGATATGCAAGACATCGAGTTTACAGTTGAAAATAATAAACTTTGGATGTTGCAAACAAGATCTGGAAAAAGAACAGCCAAAGCTGCAATTAAAATTGCAGTGGATATGGTTAAAGAGAAATTAATTTCAAAAAAAGAAGCAATCAAAAGAATTGATCCAAATACTTTAGATACATTACTACATCCTACTCTAGACGAAAAAGTTGAGAAAGAGGTAATTGCTTCAGGGTTGCCGGCATCTCCAGGAGCTGCAAGTGGTAAAGTTGTTTTCACTGCTGATGAAGCAGAGAAATTAAACGGGATGATGCAAGATACAATATTAGTGAGGTTAGAAACTTCACCAGAAGATATACATGGAATGCATGCAGCTAAAGGAATTCTTACTGCAAGAGGTGGCATGACTAGTCATGCTGCGGTTGTTGCAAGAGGAATGGGAAGGCCGTGTGTTTCTGGTTCAAGTGAAATTACAATCGATTATGAGTTAAAACAATTTAAAGCTGGCGATGTGATTATTAAAGAGGGAGATATTGTTACTATAGATGGTGGAAGTGGAAAAGTAATGAAAGGACTAGTTCCTACTGTTCAACCGGAAATATCTGGATATTTTTCCACTATAATGAAATGGGCTGATGAGTTTAGGAAATTAAAAGTAAGAACAAATGCTGAAACAGAGGCAGACAGCAAAACAGCTAGAGAGTTCGGCGCAGAAGGAATCGGCTTATGTAGAACAGAACATATGTTTTTTGATGAAGAAAGAATTTTATCTGTTAGACAAATGATTTTGTCTAAATCAAAAGAGGATAGAAATAGCGCGCTAGATAAACTTCTCCCTCATCAAAAAGAAGACTTTAAAAAAATATTTAAAATCATGTCAGGTTTACCCGTTACAGTAAGATTATTAGATCCACCACTTCATGAGTTTCTACCAAAAGCTGACAAAGACATAGAGGAAGTAGCAAGATCCTTAAATTTATCAGCTAAAGAAGTTAAAGATAGAATAGCAGAACTTCATGAGGAAAATCCTATGCTTGGTCATAGAGGATGTAGACTAGGTATTTCCTTCCCAGAGATTTACGAGATGCAATGTAGAGCAATATTTGAAGCAATAGTTGAATTAAAAAAACAAAAAGTAAAAGCAGCTTTTGTAGAAATAATGATACCGTTGATTTCAACTGATTCTGAATTAAAAATTTTAAGAGCTTTAGTTAATAAAATTGCTAAAGAAATAGAAAAAGAAAATAAATTAAAACTTGAGTATATGGTTGGTACCATGATTGAATTGCCGCGTGCTGCTTTACAAGCAAAGTCTATCTCAAAACATGCTGACTTCTTCAGTTTTGGAACAAATGATTTAACACAAACAACCTTTGGGATAAGTCGAGATGACTCAGGAAAATTTTTAAATGATTATATTGATAATAAAATTTTTGATGTAGATCCATTTGTAAGTATTGATCAAAATGGAGTAGGTGAGCTTGTGGAAATAGCTTCATCAAGAGGCAGAAAAACAAATAAGAATATCAAGTTAGGTATTTGCGGCGAACATGGCGGAGATCCAAAGAGTATTGAATTTTGTTCTAGAACAGGACTAAACTATGTTTCCTGTTCTCCATTTAGAGTTCCTGTTGCAAGACTTGCAGCTGCACAAGCAGAACTATCTAAATAATAAAGTAGTATCAAATGATCTGGTGCTATGAGTAATTGCACCAACTGAAATTCTATTTACACCCGTTTTAGATATTTGTTTAATATTACTTAAAGTAGCATTTCCAGAATACTCTGTTTCATATTTATTTTTACAAAGTTTTAAACAATATTTTAATTGTAAAGATTTCATATTATCAAAAAGTATTCTTTTAAATTTTAAGCCTAAAATTTGCTTAAGCTGATTTACATTTTCAACTTCAACTGTGACAATTTTTTTTGTTTTTATAGCTTTCTTAACTAATTCCCTAAGACTATTAGATGCACTTATATGATTGTCTTTAATTAGAATTTCATCGCTTAAATTATATCTATGATTATAGCCACCACCTTTTTTGACAGCATATTTTTCAAGTGTTCTCAAATTAGGTGTAGTTTTTCTTGTACAACAGATCTTAGTTTTTTTACTAATTTTTTTTACAAATTGATTAGTGATTGTTGCGATACCTGAGGCATGATTAAGAAAGTTTAAAGCAGTTCTCTCAGCTATCAAGATCGTTTTTGTTTTAGCTTTTATATCAGCAATTACTTTATTTTTTTTAATTTTTTTTCCATCAGAGATTTTCTTTGTAAAAATGGTTTCTCTTCCAATTAATTTAAAAGCTGTTTTACAAAACTCTAAACCAGCTATTACACCATCTTGTTTAGCTATTATTCTGGCTTTAATAATTTTATTTTTTTCACTTAAGATGTTTGTAGTGATATCACCTTTAGGCTTCAGGTCTTCCTCTAGAGCCTTTCTTACAACTGATTTTATATAAAATTGATTTAATACTTGCACTGATTTAACGACCAATCTCGGTCATTCTGATTACAGACTTTCTTGCGGCCTCTATAGTTTTACTATCTAAAATAATTTCATTAGTTTCATTTTCTAAACAATCTAATATTTTTTTTAAATTAATTTTTTTCATATAAGGACATAAATTGCATGGCTTGATAAAAGATACGTTCGGATTATCAGCTTCTACGTTGTCACTCATTGAACATTCTGTAACTAACATAACTTTTTTTGGTTGTTTATTTTTTACATAATCAATCATTCCAGATGTTGATCCTGCAAAATCAGAGGCAGCAATTACATCTGGCGGACATTCAGGATGAGCAATAATTTTAATTCCAGGATTTTCTGCTTTAATTTCTTCTATTTCTTTTCCTGTAAATTGTTCATGCACTATACAAGTTCCTTTCCAAGAAATTATTTTGACCTTGGTATTTTTTGCTACATAGTCTGCTAAATATTGGTCAGGAAGAAAAATTACTTTATCTACATTTAAAGACTCAACTACTTTTACTGCGTTAGCTGAAGTACAACAAACATCAGTTTCTGCTTTTACGTCTGCAGAAGTATTTACATAAGAGACAACAGGAACGCCGGGAAACTTTTGTTTTAGTAATTTTACATCTTCACCTGTAATAGAATTAGATAAAGAACAGCCCGCTTGCATGTCAGGAAGGAACACTTTTTTTTCTGGACACATTAATTTTGCTGTTTCTGCCATAAAGTGTACCCCACACATAACAATTTTATCAGCTTTTGTTTTAGACGCCTCAACTGCTAACGCTAATGAGTCAGCAGATATATCCGCTACACCATGGTAAATTTCTGGAGTTTGATAGTTATGAGCAAGTATAATTGCATTCTTCTCTTTTTTAATTTTATTAATTCTCTCTATTAATGGAGCATGAATTTTCCATTCAGCTTCAGGAATGAATTTTGAGATTTTCTTATAAATCTCTTGCGTAGGGCTCAAATTTTGTTGTTGTACAGACATACTAATTCCAATTTACCAACTTGAGATTAAATTGTCATTCATTTATTGTCGCATTATTATTGCGGTCGTGCTGAAATTGGTAGACAGGCACGCTTGAGGGGCGTGTGGGTTTCCCGTGAGAGTTCGAGTCTCTCCGACCGCACCAAAAATGACTTTATGATTGAATATATAAGAAAACACAAAAGAATTATATTTATATTTTTAGTAATAGCTTTTATTGAATTGAGTGGATATGGGATACTAGCGTCGTTATCTAGGTTACTTAACGCGTTCTAATATTTTACACTCTTTATTATTTGCTAATAATTTTTTATCTATAAAATCCTCAAGATTAGGCTCGGTAACTTTAATTAATCCGAAGGCGTAAGGCTGATCAATTAGTATTTTTCCAATTTTAATATTATTAAAAGTAATTTCATCACCGATATTTAATCTTTCAATTGATGATATGGGTAATAATCTTTTTCTAAGTTTGTTTTTTAATTTCATCCTTGCAGTGTTTTCTTGTCCTATAAAACATCCTTTTTTAAAATCTATGGCTTGAAGCGTCTCAAAGTTTGCTTCTAAACCAAACAATTGATCTTTTAAATTGATTAATCCTTTTTCAGGTATTCCTAATTTATGTGCAAGAGAATAATACTCTTTATTATCTACAATATTAAGACTTAACTTTTTAATTGTTAAGTAAAGTTTTTCAAGATTTGAAATTATTCTTGCTCCTAATTCTTTATTTCTTGGATCTAAAAAAATAGGTGTGTCCCTAAACGTAATAGTATTTTCATTTGATTTTAATTCTTCTTGTAATTCTTTGAATTTTGTTTCATTTATTACTCCAATAACGAATTCAGAAGAAAAGTCCTTTATTTCAACTTTTGATCTTAGTTTGTACTTTGATAAATCTTTAATTAGCTCCCCAGTGGAGTTCTCGCTACAGTCTAATAAATATCCTTTATTACTCTGAATTATAAAAAATTCATTTAAATATTTCCCTTGAGGAGTTAACAAGGCAGCAAAAACTGAATTTCTATAAGAAACCTTATTTATATCATTCGTAATTATATTTTGAAGAAAGTCTTTAGCATCTTCTCCACTTACTAAGATTACACCTCTTTTTTCTAAAATTACAACTTGATCTTTTTTCATAATTGTTACTTATACATTATATTATATATAAAAAACATGTCTGAAAATTATAGTCTTATTATTAAAAATGGTTCTTGTTATATCGATGGGAAATTAATTAAATCTGATATCGGTTTACATGAAAATAAGATTAAAAAAATAGGAAATGTAGAGGAAAATAATTCTAAAGTTTACGACGCAACTGGCAAAGTAGTTTTGCCTGGGATCATTGACACCCAAGTACATTTTAGAGAACCTGGATCTACCGATGCAGAAGATTTAGAAAGTGGAAGTAGAGCTGCAGTTCTTGGCGGCGTAACTTCTTTGTTTGAAATGCCAAATACTAATCCTCCAACAGCAAATTTAGTAGAGTTTGAAAAAAAATTAAAAGCCGCAAAAAATAGAATGCATAGCAATTATGCATTTTATTTTGGAGCAACTCCGCAAAATACTGAACAACTTGCACAACTTAAAAACGTTGAAGGTTGTTGTGGAGTTAAACTTTTTGCAGGATCTTCGACAGGCAACCTGTTAGTAGACAAAGAGGCGGATATCGAAAAAGTGATTTCTAGTAGTGACAGGATAGTTTCAATTCATTCTGAAGATGAAGATATTATTAAACTTAGAAAAAAATTTATTAGACAAGGAGATGTTCACTCCCATCCTGAATGGAGAAATGTAGAATGCGCAATGTCCTCAACTCGTAGGGTTGTAAAAATTGCAGAGAGATATAATAAAAAAATTCATGTCTTACATGTCACTACCAAAGAAGAGGTAGATTTTTTAGCTATGCATAAAAAAAATGTTACCTTTGAAACTACTCCTCAACATTTAACTTTGTATGCCCCAGATTGTTACGATAAATTAGGCACTTACGCTCAAATGAACCCGCCCTTAAGATCAAAAGATCATTACGATCGCTTGTGGGTCGCTATAAAAAATAATGTTGTAGATGTCCTTGGGTCAGATCATGCTCCGCATTTAAAAATAAATAAAGACAAAGAATACCCAAATACTCCGTCAGGAATGCCAGGTGTTCAAACAATTTTCCCAGTTATGATTGACCATGTTAACAATGGAAAACTAGAATTAAATCAACTTATAAATTTGATGTGTGAAAATCCGTGTAAAATCTTTGGAATTAAAAATAAAGGTTTTATAAAAGAAGGTTTTGACGCAGATTTGACGATAGTTGATATGGATAAAGAAGTTACTATAAAGAATGAAATGATTGCTAGCAAGTGTGGATGGACGCCATTTCACAATTATAAAGTAAAAGGTTTCCCTGTAGGTACAATTGTAAACGGTATTTTAGTAATGTCCGAGGGAAAAATATTAGTTGAGTCTAAAGGGCGACCTTTAAAGTTTTAGAATATTATTATCTTTTAAGTCTTGTTTTATTTCATCTAAAATAGCAGGATCATCTATAGTTGCTGGCATTTTATAAGGTTCATTATCTGCAATTTTTCTGACAGTTCCTCTAAGCACTTTTCCTGATCTAGTTTTAGGCAATCTCTTTACCACAATAGCTATTTTGAATGCCGCAACGGGACCAACTTTTTCTCTAACCATTTTTACGCATTCGCTAATAATATCTTTTTTATCTTTAGTTACTCCTGCTTTAAGCGCTAGCAATCCAATAGGTATTTGACCTTTAAGTTTATCAGCTATTCCAATCACTGCACACTCTGCAACATTTGGATGTTCTGCTAAAACTTCCTCAATAGCTCCAGTAGATAATCTATGACCTGCAACATTAATTATGTCGTCTGTTCTAGACATGATCCAAACATAACCATCTTCATCAATGTGTCCCGCATCGTAAGTTTGATAATACCCAGGGTAAGTAGTCATATAATTCTCTTTATATCTTTTATCCGCTCCCCAAAGAGTTGGAAAAGTTCCTGGTGGAAGAGGAAGCTTGACAACAATATCACCCATCTTTCCTGGACCTACTTCTTTACCCTCAGAATTTAAAACTTTTAAATCATAACCTGGTACCGGTTTAAAAGCTGATCCGTATTTTACAGGAAAATTTTCTATTCCTGTGCAACTTGATGTTATTGCCCAACTTGTTTCAGTTTGCCACCAATGATCGATTACGGGTGAGTTAGAAAGTTTTTCAAACCATTTTATTGTATCAGGATCGGCTCTCTCACCAGCAAGAAATAGTTTATCAAACTTACTCAAATCATATTTTTTAAAAAATTCTCCGTTAGGATCTTCTTTTTTTATAGCTCTAATTGCTGTTGGTGCAGTAAAAAGAGATTTTACTTTATGCTCTGAAATTACTCTCCAAAAAACTCCTGCATCAGGAGTTCCCACTGGTTTTCCCTCAAACAAGACTGTCGTACAACCATAAAATAATGGACCATATACTATATAGGAGTGTCCAACTATCCAACCAATATCACTAGCAGACCACCATACGTCCTCTGGTTTGATATTATAAATGTTTTTCATAGTCCATTTTAATGCAACTATATGTCCTCCTATATCACGAACTATTCCTTTTGGAAGGCCCGTAGTTCCTGATGTGTAAAGAATATAGGCATAATCATTTGCATTCATTTTTTCACAATCTGCAGGTTTAACATCTTTGTGAGCATCATCCCAGGTAATATCAATCGCAGGATTTAATTCTGCTTTATCTTTTTCTCTTTGAAAAATTATACACTTTTTAATTTTATGATTAGCTAGTTCTAATGCTTTATTAACTAAAGGTTTATAATGAACAGTTCGTCCAGGTTCATAGCCGCAAGAGGCAGTGACAAGTATTTTAGCTTTAGAGTCATCAATCCTGCTTGCTAGTTCGTTTGCCGCAAAGCCCCCAAATACAACTGAGTGGACTGCACCTATTCTCCCACAGGCAAGCATAGCTATTACTGCCTCTGGTATCATAGGCATATAGATTATAACCCTATCTCCTTTGCTTACGCCTTGTTTTTTTAAAGCTCCAGCAAATAAAGCGACTTTTTCTTTCAACTTATTATAAGTTATATTCTTTTTTGCACTTGTTATGGGACTATCATAAATAATCGCAATCTTGTCACCTTTACCTTGGTCGACATGGAGATCTAAAGCATTATAACATGTATTTGTTACCCCGTCTTCGAACCACTTGTAAAACGGAGGATTTTGGGAATTTAAAATTTTTGTAGGTTTTTTGTACCAGAATATATCATTAGAGACTTCTTTCCAAAAATCCTCACGATTTTTGATAGATTCTTGGTAAATTTCTTTATATTTTTGAGTCAATTTTAACTCCCGGAATTTCTTTCATTTTTAAGAGTATTTCATAAATATCCCCAAAAAAAAATAGAAAATCCAATAAATATGCGGTTTTTTTGCAAAAAAAACACTTCACTGTAACTTTGTTTTTTACTAAGGTCCCACATAATTATTCGGTGGTGAGTTTATTTATCACTCGTCCGAGTAGTTTATATATAAACTAAACGAAAACTAAACAAACGAGGGAGGTTTTCATGAGAAAATTAGGTCTATTTGCTTTAGCAGCTGTTGCCTTTTTAGGTATTACTAGCTCAGCTAACGCAGCGACTGCCATGTTACAGACGAATGATTTCGTAGGAATTTCATTTTGGCTTGTTTCAATGGGAATGATCGCAACAACTGTGTTTTTCTTTGCTGAAAGAGGGACTGTTGCTGCATCATGGAGAACATCTTTAACAGTAGCAGGACTTGTAACTGGTGTTGCATTTGTTCACTACATGTATATGAGAGAAGTTTGGGTGACTACAGGTGACTCACCAACGGTATACAGATATATCGACTGGTTAATCACAGTGCCACTTCAAATGATCGAATTCTATCTAATCTTGGCAGCTGTAAGAAAGGTGCCAACTTCTATATTCTGGAAGCTATTAATTGGTTCATTAGTAATGTTAATCGGTGGATACTTAGGTGAAGCTGGTTATATTCAACCATTTGTAGGTTTCGTAATTGGAATGGCTGGATGGATTTACATCTTGTTTGAAATATTCTCAGGTGAAGCTGGAACTATGGCGGCAAAAGCTGGTAACAAGGCTATGTCAACTGCTTTCAGTGCAATGAGAATAATCGTAACTATCGGTTGGGCAATTTATCCTTTAGGATACATTTTTGGTTACCTAACTGGTGGTGTTGATGCTAACGCTTTAAACGTGATTTACAATCTAGCTGACTTTGTTAACAAGATCGCTTTTGGTCTAGTTATCTGGGCAGCAGCAATGCAAAACACAAGATTATCATCTAGATAATAGATAACTTAATTGAAAAGGGCGAGTATGTCTCACATACTTGCCCTTTTTTTATTGGTAGTAGATTAATATGGAGATTTCAAAACCTTATAAAGGAAAAGGAAAACGTAAAATTAAAAAAATGCCTTTTACAGTGAAAGGTTACATTCTTTATTACGCCTTCTTTTGGGTAGTAATTATTTCAATTTATTTAGCTTATTATTAGGAAATTTTAATTTGTGCCAAAAATTACATACATAGATAATGAGGGTAATTCTAAAACTATTGATGTAGAAAATGGTCTTTCAGTAATGGAGGGGGCTATTCAAAACAATATACCTGGGATAGATGCAGATTGCGGAGGATCAATGGCTTGCGCTACTTGCCATGTTTATGTCGAAGAAAAATGGTTAAATAAACTTCCCAAAGCTGAAGACGCAGAGGTAGATATGATTGATATGGCTTTTGAACCGAAAAAGAATAGTAGATTAAGTTGTCAACTAATAGTTTCTGATGAGCTTAATGGATTAACAGTAACTACACCATCTAAACAATCTTAATGAAAAAAAAAGATGTTATAATTGTTGGAGCAGGACCGGTCGGTTTATTTGCAGTTCATCAATTAGGCATTAAAGGACTGAATGCAGTTGTAATAGATAATTTAGATAAAATAGGCGGACAGTGTATAGAATTATATCCTGACAAACCTATTTACGATATTCCAGGAGTTCCAGAGTGCACCGGTAAAGAATTAACTGATAAATTATTAAAACAAATAAAACCATTTAAAACAGAATTCTTTTTAAATGAAAGAGTCGATGAAGTCAGACAAGATAATAAAGTTGAATGGACTGTTAAAACAAATAAAGGTAACGAATTTTTATCTCCAAACATTATTATTGCTGGCGGAGTAGGCTCGTTTGAACCAAGAAAACTTCCAATCAAAGAGGCAGAAAAATTTGAGGGAAAATACTTATTTTACTCTGTGAAAAATAAAGATGACTTTAAAGGTAAAAATATAACAGTATTTGGCGGAGGAGACTCAGCACTGGATTGGGCTTTAGAGCTTTCTAAATTTTCAAAAATAAATCTAATTCATAGACGAAATGAATTTAGAGGTGCGCCCCATACTTTGTCAGAGCTTAAAAAGTTAGAAAAAGAAGGAAAAGTTTTAATAAAAACGCCGTGTCAACTTGATGCAATAGAAGGTGAAGAAAATATTAAGTCTATAACTCTAAAATTTGATGATGGTAAAGTAGAGAAAATTAACACTGATATAGTTTTAAGTTTTTTTGGTTTAACAATGAAACTTGGACCTATCGCTGAATGGGGACTAAATATGGAAAAGAAAACCATTCAAGTAAATTCAGCAAACTTTCAAACTAATAAAAAAGGTATTTTCGCGGTTGGAGATATTTGCAGCTATCCAGGTAAACTTAAATTAATTCTTTCAGGCTTTCACGAAGTTGCATTAGCATCTGTTGAATGCTTTAAAAGAGCTAGGCCAAATGAAAAATATAGATTTGAATTTACAACTGCTTCTAAAACTATTCAAGAAAGATTAGGAAAAAAGTGATTGAGCTTTTTACCGCTAATACGCCTAATGGTAAAAAAATATCAATAATGTTAGAGGAAATTGAGTTTGATTATAAGGTCACAAAAATTAACATTTATAAAGACGAACAATTTAAACCAGAATTTAAAAAAATAAGTCCGTTTAGTAAAACACCTGTTATAATTGATCACGATAATAAAAGGAGCCTTTTTGAATCTGGCGCGATACTAATTTATTTAGCTGAGAAAAGTGGAAAATTTTATGACTTGCAAGAGAGAACAACAATAAATCAATGGCTGATGGGCCAAATGGGTTACGTAGGTCCAATGCTTGGACAACACCATCAATTTCATCATTATAATCCTGGGAAGAGTGATTTCGGGGAGAAAAGATATTTTAAGATCTCTAAGAGAATTTACAAAGAATTGGATGAGAGACTGATGGTCTCTAAGTTTCTGGCTGGAAAAGAATATACTATAGCAGATATTGCAACTTTTCCTTGGATAGCTAGGCATGAATGGCATGATATAGGTTTAAAAAAATTTGAGGGTCTTACTCGATGGTATCAAGAAATTTCAAAAAGAGAAGCAGTTATAAAAGGATATGATCTTTTAAAAAATGGGGAGAAAATTCCATCTGTTTAGTCATCAATAAAAATTTTTTCATCTCTTTCATGTCTCTCTTGTGCTTCAATGGATAAAGTTGCTACCGGTCTAGCCATCAAACGTTTAAGACCAATAGGTTCTCCCGTTTCTTCACAAAATCCATAAGTTCCATCTTTTAATCTTTGTAAAGCGGAATTAATCTTTGAAATTAATTTTCTACTTCTATTAAGAGCTTTCATTTCTACTGACTTATCAGTGTAGCTTGACGCTTGATCTACGATATCTGCAGAAGATACATTATCGTCGCTTGAATTTAATAGATTTCCTAAATTATTAGCTTTAATTATATCCCTTTTCCAATTTAGTAACTCGTCAGTGAAAAATTTTTTATGTTTTGCACACATATATTTTTCTTTTGAACTAGGTGTGTATTTTTTAATAGTTGTTTTTTTTACCATTTTTAGAATTTCGCGAGTATATGTTTGATTTTAGTCGTGTCAATAGCTTATAAATTGTAATAATTTCAATATATGATTAATAAAAATTATTTATATAAATTTTATCTTTTATTTTTATCACTTCATTTAATCATATGGACCTTGGTACCCTCTTTAACAAATGAAAATTTACCTCTTGATACTATAGAAGCTTTAGCATGGGGGAGCAATCTTGATTGGGGTTTTAATAAACATCCTCCATTTAGTGCTTTTGCTGTTGAGATATTCTACCAGATATTTGGAAATAAAGATTGGGCATACTACCTGCTGAGCCAAATTTTTGTTTTAACATCTTTTATTATAGTTTTTAAATTTGCTTATGATTTTTTTGAAAATTTCAATTTTGCATTTTTATCTATAATTTTATTAGAAGGAATATTTTTTTATAATTATACCACACCAGAATTTAACGTTAATATTTCTCAACTACCTTTTTGGGCTTCAGCTATTTATTTTTCCTGGCGTTGTATTAAAAACGAGAAAACTTTTGATTATATTTTATTAGGATTTTTTATGGGGCTGGGTTTTCTCTCAAAATATCTTTTTCTATATTTAATTTTAGGGATAAAATTTTTATTTATATATCTGATTATAAAAAAAAAAATTAAGTCCCTCAATTTTTTATTAGTTGGGCCAGTCGCTTTAATAACAATTTTTCCGCACTTAATTTGGCTTTTCCAAAATGATTTTATAACATTGAATTATGGATTTCAAAGAGCAGGTTTAGAACAAAATAATTTTTCTGATCATTTGATTTTGCCGTTTTTTTTCATTACAAAACAAATAGGAATTTTAATTCCATTTTTTGTAATGGGTTTCTTTTTATTAAAAAAGATAAATCCAAAAATTACTTATGATAAAAAATCAATTTTTCTCATATTCACTTTTATAATTCCAATAATATTGATTATTTTAACTGCAATCATAATGGGTATTAAAATTAGGACTATGTGGATGACACCTTTTTATCTGATTGCAGGTGTAGTTTTTATTCAGCTATTTAAAAAAAATATAAATTTAAAAAAATTAAATAAATTTTTCTTTGTTTTTTTTATATTTTTCGCTCTCTCTCCTTTGACTTATATCGGAGTATCAATTTCAAATGATTTTAAAAGAACTGATTATGAAGGAAAAGAAATAGCGAGGTTAGTGCAAAATAAATGGGATGATAATTTTACCAACGAGATAAAAGTTGTTGTTGGAGATGAATGGTTTGCCGGTAATTTATCTTACCATTTAAATTCCAGACCAAGATGGATTATTGAGCTAACAAAAAATGATACTATTAAATTAAAAGACGATGAGGGAGTCATTTATACAGGAAACCCTAAGATACTAAAAAAAATTTGTCCAGGAGTTTATGGTACTATAAAGCCTGTAGGTTATTGTATGATCGGTAGAAAATGAAAAAAATTATAATATTAATACCTGTTTTTAATGATTGGGACTCTCTTGAAAAACTATTAGGAGAAATAGACGAAACTGTAAAAGATATAAAGAATATTTTTATTGAGTGTTTAATTGTTAATGACGCCTCAACAACAATACCTCCACAATTTATTAAGCCTAATAATATAAAAAAAATTAATATTCTAGATATGAGAGAAAATAGAGGTCATGCTAGGTGCAACGCATTTGGAATAAGATATGTTAATGAAAACGAAGACTTTGATAATTTAATTTTGATGGACAGTGATGGAGAAGATAGACCAATTGAACTTAAACTTTTAATAGAAAAAATAATTGAAAATCCAAATATATCTGTCGTCGCTAAAAGAATTAAACGTTCAGAGGGACCTTTTTTCCGATTTTTATACTCTTTGCATAAAATAATTACATTTGTTTTTACAGGCCAAAAAATTAATTTCGGTAATTATAGCTGCTTAACAAAAAGTGACGTTTCAAAACTTTCTAATAAAGCAAGTTTATGGAGCAGTTATTCAGGTACATTTAAAAAAAATATTAAAGATTTTAATGAAATAAATTCAACTAGAGGCAAAAGATACTTCGGGCCTTCTCAAATGTCCTTATTTAATTTAATTATTCACTCTTTTTCAATTATAGCAGTATTTAAATTACAAGTTTTAATGAGATCTTTTTTTATAGTTATAATTCTAGGATACATAAATAATTTCTTCACTTTAAATTTAATTTTTTTACAAATATTTGTGATTCTGTTTTGTATTGTTATATTTTTAGTATCTTTAAGAGCAAACGAAAAAGAATTATTAAGAAGCTCGGAAAACTTGATAAATAAAAAAGAAATTAATAACTAAAAGTTGTATTTTGAGTCTCTTATAGAATCAAAAAGGAATCAAAAGGTGAACATTTGCAAAAGATTTTGAGGTATTGTGGATATTGTAAAACATGAGTAGTGTTAAAAGCATAGAATAAAATTTTATGAAAAAATTAAAATGTCATTGTGGAAGTGTAGAGGCTCAAATAAATGTTGAAAAATTGGTCAAAACATTAAGATGTAATTGCTCAATATGCAAAAGAAAGGCGGCAATTATGTCTATGGTAAAAAATGAAGATTTTAAAATTATAAAAGGAGAGGAAAAATTAACCTTATACCAATTTCATTCAAAAGTTGCTAAACACTATTTCTGTTCTCAGTGTGGTATCTATACACATCACAACCCAAGATCTAATCCTGCAATGACAGGTTTTAACTTAGGCTGCGTAGATGAAATAGATACTTTTCAATTAGATAACGTTTCAATTAACGACGGAAAAAATCATCCTCTAGATAAAGAATAAAATGCAGCATACTTATTTGCATTATCTAAAAGTAAGAAAAAAATATTTAAAATTTTTAAAATCACAAGAAGTATTATCAGAACCCTTTAGAGATAAATTAGGCCAATTAAACAATTTTTATTTACCATTAAGTGAATTTATTTTTAAAAATTATTCGAAAAATAAAAAAACAACAATTATAGGTCTTACAGGAGGTCAAGGTTCAGGTAAATCGACAATATCAAATATTCTTAAGATATTATTAAAAGAGGCTTATAATTTAAATACGGTAATTTTTTCAATTGACGACTTTTATAAAACTTACAAAGAGCGAAAAAAAATGTCAGAAAAAGTAAGTCCATTATTTCTAACAAGAGGAGTTCCAGGTACTCATGATACTAATTTGTTATTTAGCTGTTTAAAAAAACTTAAAAAATCAAATTTTAGTAAAATTTTAATTCCAAAATTTGATAAATCTATAGACGATAGATTGCCAAAAAAAAAATGGCAAAAAGTAGAAAAAAAACAAGATATAGTTATATTTGAAGGTTGGTGCGTCGGAGTAACACCACAAAAAGAAAAAGATTTAATAGTACCCTTAAATGAATTAGAAAAAGACAAAGACAAAAAAAGAATTTGGAGAACAAAAGTAAATACAGAACTAAAAAAAAAATATAAAGATATTTTTAAGCTAATTGATACAACCATCTTTTTGAAAGTACCTAGTTTTAAACACGTATTTAAGTGGAGGTTATTACAAGAAAAAAAACTGAGCGTTACATCAAAAGGAAAAAAAATAATGAATAAAACTCAAATAAAAAATTTTATAATGTTTTACGAAAGACTTACTAAGCATATGTTAAAAAACTTTAGTAAAAGTGCGGACTCTATTATTAAAATAGACGAAAAGCATAAACTCAAGTCAATTAGGTTTAATTAGATGAAAAAAATATTTTTTATATTTTTTCTATTTTTATATTTTTCAAATCTTAATGCAGAAATTAATTTTAATTACTATCTTAATAAGGCAATAGAAAATAATCTTCAACTTAATGCGGAAAGAAAAAATTTAGAATCGGCTAAACAGAGTAAAAACATTTCAAGGAGTGAATTTTTACCAAGTATCACTATTTCTGGAGATCAGACTAGTACCACTTCAACTAATCAAGTTAATAAAAGCGGCACAAGCTTAGCAGACTCAAATTTAGACTCTGAAAGTAAAACTATAACATTAGAGCAAAAAATTTTTTCTGGTTTCAAAGGTATAAATACATTTAAAAAAACTGAATTGGAAACCCAAAAAGCTAATTTAGAACTAAGACAAACTGAACAACAAACTATATTAGATACTGCTAATGCTTATTTTGATTTTATATATAAATCTAAAAATGAGAATTTTAATAAATCAAACGTAAATTTATTTGAGAGACAAGTTGAGTCAGATAATGCAAGATTACAAAAAGGGGAAATTACTCTTACCGATCTAGCTCAATCGGAATCTTCTTTAGCAGGTGCTCGTGCTAATTTAATAAAAGCAAAAACTGAACTTCTTTCCTCTAAAACAAACTTTCAAAGAGTCACTAGTGAAAAAACTCCAGATTATGAAAGTTTAGATCAAAGTGTCGTCTTAGATTTACCTAATTCCCTAAACTCAGCATTACGATTAGCTGATTTAAATAATTTGAGACTTTTAATTTCTAAATTAGATTATGAAATATCGCTTAAGAAATTAAATATAGAAAAAGCAAGACTCTCACCTTCAGCTTCAATAAAAGTTTCAAAATCTGAAAATAAAGATTTTAGTTCAACAATAGACGAAAAAGACGATGAAACTGTGAAAGCAACTATTACTTGGCCTTTAATAAAAGGGGGGGAAAATATCTCTTCCATTAAAAAATCCTCTTACGATAAACAGCGCTCAAAATTGCTTTTACAAGATACTGAAAATTTAATAAATATAGAGACCTCTAACGCTTGGTCTCAATTTCAGTCGTCAAAAAGTATTCTTGAAGCAACTAAAGCGCAGCTCAAAGCTGCAGAAATTGCAAATGAGGGAATTACCTTAGAGTATGATTCTGGTAATACAAGAACAACTCTGGAGCTCATTCAATCAAGAAGCCTTCTATTGGAGGCTAGAATATCATTTGCCCGTGCTGAAAGGGACTTTGTGGTCTCCCAGTTCGAACTTGCAAAACAAATAGGTACACTGTCTTTTAACTCGCTAAAATAAAGGCTTTTTCGAGGAGATATTTTAAGTTCTTGATAAAAAGAACAAAATGTGTACATTTATTATAACGATTCGAACAACAAAAAGGATAAAAATGACAAAAAACAATTTAAAAGTAGTAAAAACTGATAGCAAAAAACAGCAAGAATTAAAGGAAAAAAATAAATCTTTAGAGGCTGCAATTAGCCAAATAGATCAAAACTTTGGAAAAGGCTCAGTAATGAGACTTGGACAACAACAGGCTTTAGATGTAGAGGCAATTTCAACAGGTTCATTAAGTCTAGATCTCGCTTTAGGTATAGGAGGTTTGCCAAAAGGAAGAATAATAGAGATATATGGACCAGAGTCCTCGGGTAAAACAACTTTAGCTTTACAAGTTGTTGCTGAAGCACAAAAAGCAGGTGGTATATGCGCATTTGTGGACGCAGAGCATGCAATGGATCCAGTTTATGCTAAAAAACTAGGAGTAAAAACTGAGGAATTATTAATCTCTCAACCTGATACAGGCGAACAAGCCCTAGAAATAACTGATACATTAATTAAGTCTGGATCAATTTCAGTTTTAGTTGTTGACTCGGTAGCTGCACTAACTCCAAAAGCGGAATTAGAGGGAGAAATGGGCGATCACCATGTTGGCTTACAATCAAGACTGATGAGCCAAGCCTTAAGAAAAATTACTGGATCAGTTTCTAAATCTAATACAATGGTAATATTCATAAACCAAATAAGAATGAAAATTGGAGTTATGTTCGGTAATCCAGAAACTACATCCGGCGGAAACGCACTAAAATTTTATTCATCTGTAAGAATGGATATTAGAAGGATAGGGGCTATTAAAGAAAAAGATCAAATTATAGGTAACTCTACAAGAGTAAAGGTAATTAAAAACAAAGTTGCACCACCATTCAAAGTCGTAGAATTTGATTTAATGTATGGAAAAGGAATTAGTAAATTAGGTGAATTAATCGATCTTGGTACAAAAGCAGGTGTGGTTGAAAAATCAGGTGCTTGGTATGCCTATAAAGGAGAAAAGATTGGCCAAGGTAGAGAAAACGCGAAAATTTATCTTCAAAAAAACCCTAATGTTGCAGCAGAAATAGAAAAAATCATCAGAGATGAAGCTTCTGCGATTAGCAAAGAACTAGAAGGCAATCCTTCAGCAAACGAAAAAATTAGCAATAAAAAAGAGGAAGAATAATTCTTCTGCCATCATTTCAACGGGAGGTTTAATTTAAATCTCCCGTTTCTTGTGAAATCTCAACTCTTGATTGACTAATCCTACATTTAGCGTTTAAAAAGTTTGGGTCAAAAATACATGTGTACAATCTAGTCCAGATTGGTTTTAATTAAAAAAAGAACAAAAGGGGGAAAAATGAGTACACAAGCATCAAGCTCGAAAGTGTCTTCATCCTTAGATACCTCTCATTTGAAGGTTAAATTTCCATTCAAAGCTAAGTATGGAAACTACATTAACGGAAAATTTGTAGAACCTAAATCAGGAAAGTATTTTGATAATACTACTCCTATCACTAATGAAGTTATCTGTAAGGTGCCACGATCGAACGAAAAAGACGTAGATTTTGCTTTAGACGCAGCTCACGCAGCATTTCCTACATGGGGAAAAACATCAATCACAGAGAGATCAAATATTCTCTTAAAGATTGCTGATGTGATAGAGAAAAATCTTAACGTTTTAGCGACAGCAGAATGTTTAGACAATGGAAAGCCAATCAGAGAATGTATGGCGGCAGACTTACCTTTGGTAATTGATCATTGGAGATATTTTGCAGGAGTAATTAGAGCAGAGGAAGGTTCAGTTGCAGAAATAAGCAACAGTGAATATTCTTACCACATACCTGAGCCATTAGGTGTAGTTGGTCAGATAATACCATGGAACTTCCCGTTATTAATGGCTACATGGAAACTTGCTCCAGCATTGGCAGCAGGAAACTGTGTAGTATTAAAACCAGCTGAACAAACGCCAGCATCAATAATGTTGTTAATGGAATTAATTGGAGACCTATTACCAGCAGGTGTTGTTAACGTTGTAAGCGGATATGGTCTTGAAGCAGGTAAACCTTTAGCTTCTTCAAAAAGAATTAAGAAGATAGCTTTTACAGGTGAAACTACTACTGGACGTTTGATTATGCAGTATGCATCTCAAAACTTAATACCAATTACTTTGGAATTAGGTGGTAAATCGCCAAACATTTTCTTTGAAGATGTAATGGCTAAAGATGACGACTTCTTTGACAAATGTTTAGAAGGTTTTGCTATGTTTACGCTTAACCAAGGAGAAGTTTGTACTTGTCCAAGTAGAGCTTTAATTCAGAAATCTATCTATGACAAATTCATGGAGAAAGCGATTGCAAGAACAAAAGCTGTAAAACAAGACAATCCTTTGAAGATGGAAACAATGATTGGAGCTCAAGCTTCATTAGAACAAATGGAAAAAATTAAGTCTTATTTAGACTTAGGTAAAAAAGAGGGTGCCAAAGTTCTATGTGGTGGAAGCGAAGCTAAGATCAATAGTGGTCTAGAAAAAGGAAACTATATCCAACCAACAATTTTTGAGGGAAAAAACAACATGCGAATATTCCAAGAAGAGATCTTTGGACCAGTTGTATCAGTTACAACTTTTAAAGATGAAAAAGAAGCATTAGAAATTGCTAATGATACTCTTTATGGATTAGGAGCTGGTGTTTGGACTAGAGATGGAAACATTGCATACAGAATGGGTAGAGGTATAGAAGCAGGTAGAGTTTGGACAAACTGCTACCACGCATATCCGGCTCATGCTGCATTTGGTGGATACAAACAATCTGGTATTGGAAGAGAAACTCACAAAATGATGTTAAATCATTATAGACAAGTGAAGAATTTACACGTGTCTTACAGTGAGAAAAAATTAGGCTTCTTTTAACCAATAATATATAATGGCCCATGATTCTAAATCATGGGCCGAAATATACAAATGAAGGTGTCATTCACATTATCAGCAAAAAAACTCCTTAACGAAATAAAAGAAGTTCATGGCAACGATCTTTTATTCCATCAATCAGGTGGATGTTGCGATGGTAGTGCGCCTATGTGTTTTCCAGCTAAAGAATATCAAGTAGGTAGCAGTGATGTAAAATTGGGAGAAGTAGACGGAACTCCTTTTTATATGAATGAAGACCAGTATGAAAAATGGAAACATACAGACCTTACAATTGATGCAGTTAAAGGAATTGGTGGAATGTTCTCGCTAGATAATGGTACTGGACAAAGATTTCTCACAAAATCAGAAATATGTGTTGTAGTGGATAACGATAAAAAGCAGACAAATTAATCTCTTTATAGACAAGCCGAAAAATATCTGTATTTAATTAAGTATGAGCCAAATTTTGCTTACAGATGTAAGAAAAAAATTTTTAGAATATTTTAAAAAAAACAATCATCAAATTGTTGACTCAAGTAATTTAGTACCTAATAACGATCCAACACTAATGTTTACTAATTCAGGAATGGTTCAGTTTAAGAACGTATTTACAGGTTTAGAAAAAAGACCTTATAAAACTGCGACCACATCACAAAAATGTGTGAGAGCAGGTGGAAAACACAATGATTTAGAGAACGTTGGTTATACCCCTAGACACCATACCTTTTTTGAAATGCTAGGTAATTTTTCATTTGGTGATTACTTCAAAGAGCAAGCCATCCATTATGCTTGGACTTTGTTAACTAAAGATTTTGGATTACCAAAAGAAAAATTATTAGTTACTGTTTTTCATGATGATAAAGATGCATTCAATCTTTGGAAAAAAATATCGGGGCTAAGTGAAAATAAGATAATTAAAATATCAACATCTGATAATTTCTGGTCCATGGGTGATACGGGACCATGTGGCCCATGCTCTGAAATATTTTATGATCATGGTGATAAGTTAAAAGGTGGAATTCCAGGAAGCCCTAACGAAGACGGTGATAGATTTATAGAAATTTGGAATCTTGTATTTATGCAATTTGAACAAATATCTAAAGATAAACGAATTGATTTACCTAAACCTTCGGTTGATACAGGTATGGGACTAGAGAGAATGACAGCAGTCCTTCAAGGCACTCACGATAATTATAAAATTGATCACTTTCAGAAAATTATGGCTGCTTCATCTGATATAACAAAAACTTCACTCGATGATAAAACGATCGCAAGCCACAGAGTAATTGCTGATCACTTGAGAGCAAGTAGCTTTTTAATTGCTGAGGGGATATTACCTTCTAACGAAGGCCGAGGATATGTTTTAAGAAGAATCATGAGAAGGGGAATGAGACACGCTCATTCTCTAGGTAGTAAACACCCTGTTTTTTACAAGCTTTTTGAAATTTTATTAAATGAAATGAAAAGTAGTTATCCTGAACTAATTAGCGGGAGAGAATTAATAGTCGAAACTCTTAAAAATGAAGAGGAAAAATTTTCCTCACTTCTAGAACGAGGTATGAAAATATTGAATGAAAATTTAAATAAAGTCCAAAACAAAACTTTTCCAGGAAAAGAGGCGTTCAAGTTGTATGATACCTATGGTTTCCCTTTAGATCTGACTGCTGACATCTTAAGAGGCAAAGATATTAAAGTAGATAAAGATGAATTTGAGAAGGAGATGGAAAAAAGTAAAGCGTTAGCTAGAGCTAACTGGAAAGGTTCGGGAGACAAGACTATCGAAGAAAGATGGTTTAAAATTAGAGAGGAATTAAATCCCACTGAATTTCTAGGTTATGAATTTGATAAAGCTGAAGGCGTAATAATTAAAATTTCAAAAAACGGTAAATTTGTTCAATCTGCTAGTACTGGAGATGAAGTAGAAATAATAACTAATCAAACACCATTTTACGGAGAGTCAGGTGGCCAAGTTGGTGACCAGGGATATATTTTTAGCTCAGAGTGTAAAATAAAAATTAATGATACACAAAAAAAAATGGGAGATTTATTTGTTCATTACGGAAAAATTGAAAAAGGTGCAATATCAACTGGGCAGAGTGTAAATTTAGAAATAGATGTTTTAAAAAGAAATAACTCTAAAGCTAATCATTCAGCAACTCACCTATTACATGAGTCATTAAGAAGAACTCTTGGAAAACATGTGACTCAAAAAGGATCATTAGTTTCACCTGAGAGATTAAGGTTTGATTTTAGTCATAATAAACCTATTGAAAAAGATGAAATGATAAAAATAAATAATATAGTAAATGAAATAATAGCAGGATCCTCTGATGTACAAACAAGAATAATGACTCCAAAAGAAGCTGTTAGTATGGGCGCTCTTGCACTATTTGGAGAAAAATACGGAGAAGAAGTAAGAGTGGTTTTTATGGGGAAGGAAAATAACGGTTTTTTTTCAACTGAATTATGTGGAGGTACCCATGTTAGAAATACTGGAGAAGTTGGTAAGTTTAAAGTTATAAGCCAGTCCTCGATTGCCTCAGGTATCAGAAGAGTTGAGGCATTAAGAGATAAGCAACTAGAAGAGTATGAAAAAACAAAAAGTAAGGATAAGTCTAAGAAAGAGGCTAACCTTAAAAAGGAAATAGAGTTAATTAAAAAAGATCTTCAAGAATTAAAAATCAAACCTGATTATAAGGAAAATTTAGATTTATCTGAAAATTTAAAAATTTTAACTAAGCAACTTAATAAATTAAGAATTGAAAGTATTAAGAAAGATAAAAGCAAAAATATAATAAAGGATAAAAAAATTGGAAATATATTAATTCGGAAACAAATTTTAAAAGATTTTCCTCCCAAAGAACTTAGGGGCATTATCGACCAAGGAAAAAAAGATATTAAATCTGGAATAATAGTTTGTATTTCTACATTTGAAGATAAGGTTGGTTTAGCTGTAGGAATTTCTCAAGATTTGACATCAAAATATGATGCTGTTGATCTTGTAAAAACTGCATCTACTATTTTAGGAGGCAAAGGAGGCGGCGGTAGAAAAGATTTTGCTCAAGCAGGAGGTGTAGATAAAAACAAAATCGAGGATGCCTTTAAAGGAATATTTAAGAAAATTAATTAAGTTTCTTTTTCAAATTTCCGTCAATCGCTTCTAAGAATTGACTCGTGGTTAGGAATTTATTTGATTTATCTATCAAAATTGACAAATCTTTAGTCATTGAACCACTTTCAACTGTTTTTACACACACGTGTTCAACATTTTTAGAAAATTTAATTAGTTCTTCATTACCATCGAGTTTACCCCTATGAGCTAATCCTCTTGTCCAGGCAAATATAGACGCTATTGGATTAGTTGAAGTTTCTTTTCCTTGTTGATGCATTCTATAGTGCCTAGTTACAGTTCCATGAGCCGCCTCAGACTCTACTGTATTGCCATCCGGTGTCATTAAAACGCTGGTCATAAGTCCTAAAGACCCAAATCCTTGAGCAACAGTATCAGACTGTACGTCACCATCATAATTCTTACAAGCCCAAATGTACCCACCACTCCATTTCATAGCACAAGCTACCATGTCATCAATTAATCTATGTTCATAAGTAATATTTGCTTTCTTAAATTTACTAGAAAATTCTTTTTCAAAAACTTCTTGAAAAAGATCTTTAAACCGTCCGTCGTAAGCCTTCAGGATTGTATTTTTAGTTGATAAATAAACTGGCCATTTTCTTCCAAGACCGTAATTCATACATGCTCTTGCAAAATTTTTTATAGAATCATCTAGATTGTACATTGTAAGAGCAGTTCCAGATCCAGGAAAATCAAAAACCTTAAACTCTTTTTTATCTTTTCCATCCTTTGAAGTCCATTTAACTTCTAAATTACCTTCACCAGGTATAAGAAAATCAGTAGCTCTATATTGATCACCGAAAGCATGTCTTCCAATTACAATAGGCTGGGTCCAACTAGGTACAAGTTTGGGAATATTCTTACAAATAATTGGTTCTCTAAAAACTGTGCCCCCTAAGATATTTCTAATAGTCCCGTTTGGCGATCGCCACATTTTCTTTAGTTTAAACTCTTCTACACGAGCCTCGTCAGGTGTAATTGTTGCACATTTTACTCCTACGCCATATTTTTTGATAGCATTTGCTGCATCCACAGTGATTTTGTCATCAGTTTTATCTCTACTTTCCATCCCAAGGTCATAGTATTTAAGATCTATCTCAAGATATGGCTTAATAAGCTTATCTTTAATAAATGACCATATAATTCTGGTCATTTCGTCGCCATCTAACTCTACTACCGGATTTTTTACTTTTAATTTTGCCATAAAATATTGATTGATAAACTGAGATTTTTATACATATTAAGAAAATTTAGCAAACTTAAAATTATGTTTAATACAATTTTTCCAAAAATTCATAAAGAAGGCTACAAATTCTTAGCTATTTCAATCTTAATAACATTTGTAATTTTATTTTTTTCAAAGTTTTTAGGGTTCATTTCAATAATAATAACAGTCTGGGTCTATTATTTTTTTAGAGATCCTGAACGTTTTCCAATAAATGATGACAATTATTTGGTAAGCCCAGCTGACGGATTGATAACTGATATATCGGAAAGATCCGGTCCAGAGGAACTTCGATTGGAAAATACGACTTATACAAAAGTAAGTGTTTTTATGAACGTGTTTAATTGCCATGTAAATCGAATTCCGACTAGTGGAAAAATTGATGAAATTTATTATAAACCTGGAAAGTTTTTGAATGCATCATTAGATAAAGCTAGCGAAGAAAATGAAAGAAACTATTATAAAATTAAATCTAAACAAAATAATGAAGAAATAATAATAGTTCAAATAGCTGGATTAATTGCTAGGAGAATTGTTTGCGAGGTAGAGCAGGGGCAAGAATTGAAACAAGGAGATAGAATTGGCATGATAAGATTTGGAAGCAGAGTTGATATTTATTTTAAAAATAAAAAAGTTCTTGCAAAACTTGGACAAAATGTGATTGCTGGAGAAAGTATAATTGCATCATAACAATGGATCAAAATAAAAAATTCAAGCTAGTTTCTTCAAAAAAAACTAGATATTTACTACCGAACATTTTAACTCTTGGGGGCGTATGTTTAGGAATAAGTTCGATTAAATTCTCAATTGATGGAAATTTTAATCTTGCAGTCACACTAATATTATTAGCATCAATTTTGGATGCATTGGACGGAAGAATAGCTAGACTGATCAAAGGAACTTCTGAATTTGGAAAGGAATTAGACTCTTTAACAGATTTTGTTAGTTTTGGTATCGCCCCAGTATTTATTTTATACTTTTGGGAGTTAAATAATTATGGGAAACTTGGATGGGCTATTTGCTTAATTTACTCAGTTTGTTGTGTCTTAAGACTAGCTAGATTTAATCTCACAAAAATTGAAGATCATGATGAATGGAAAAATAATTTTTTTGAGGGAGTTCCGTCACCTGCAGGAGGATTATTAATATTAACTCCATTAATTTTTGAATTAAGCGCTCTCAGTTTAAATATTGATGTGAGAAGCTTAACCCCCTTTCTTACAGTTCTCATAGCTTTACTTTTAGTGAGTAAAATACCAACACCATCTTTAAAAAAGATATCCATCTCATCAAAAGCTACTATTTTCCTGCTATTAGTTGCAGGTCTCATTTTTATCGCACTTTTATTTTATACTTTTGAAACACTTTTACTTTTTGGTTTACTTTACTTATCTTCAATACCAATAAGTATTTTTATTTTTTATAATCAAAAAAAGAAAAAATTAACAAAAATATCTGATGAAGATCATGAAGATATTTTGTAATGAAGAAATCTAAGCGAGTTAAAAAAAGTAATTCTTGGAGGATTAAGCAACATAGAGATCAGTTTTTCAAGAAATCTAAAACTTTAGGTTATAGATCTCGGGCATCTTTTAAATTGATTCAACTTAATGATAAATTTAAATTTTTAAAAAAAAACATTAAATTATTAGATCTTGGTGCAAGTCCTGGTGGATGGTCTCAAGTTGCAAGTAAGTTGATTATATCAGAAAGAATTTTATCTATTGATATTAAAGCCATGGATCCTTTGAAAAATGTGGAATTTATGAAGTGTGATATCCTGGATGATGATACTAAGAACAAGATAATTAGCTTTTTTAACGGAAAACTCGATGTAATTATATCAGATATGGCTGCCGATACGACTGGAAACAAATCTCTCGATTCTATCAGAACAAATCAATTATGCTCTGAAGTAATAAAATTATCATCAAAAATACTTAAACCTAAAGGAGTGTTAGTTTCCAAGCTATTTATGGGAGATGACTTCCTGGAGGTGAAAAATTTAGCAAAGTCAATGTTTCATTACGTTAATTTTTTTAAACCTGAGTCCAGTAGAAACGAATCCAAAGAGACTTATGTACACTGTAAGATTTTAAAGACTTTATAAATTTTTAAAATTGTTTATAAGTGTATATGGGTACAATTAAAGAATCTCTAACCTTTGATGACGTTTTACTTCTACCAAGATATTCAAATGTTTTGCCTTCAGATACAAATATTTCATTAAATTTAACAAAAAAAATTACTCTCAAGGCGCCTTTTTTGTCTTCTGCTATGGATACCGTTACAGAGTCTAGAATGGCAATAGCAATAGCTAAATCTGGTGGATTAGGAATAATTCACCGAAATTTGAGCATAAAAGACCAAACCAAAGAAATAATTAAAGTAAAGAGTAAAAATTTATTGGTTGGTGCAGCAGTAGGAACTAACAAAGAGGACTTATCAAGATCTAAATCTTTAATTGATAACGGATGTGATTTAATAGTTGTCGATACAGCTCATGGACATAGTGAAAAAGTTCTTAAAATATTGTCAAAATTAAAAAAAATTAACGGTAAAATTCCAATTTGTGTAGGAAATATAGCAACAGGGGAGGCTGCAAAAAAATTATATAATTCAGGGGCAGATATAATAAAAGTAGGGATAGGACCCGGATCTATTTGTACAACAAGAATGGTTGCGGGCATCGGAGTACCTCAAATATCTGCAGTAATGGATGTAAAAAAAGCTCTCAAAAAAAAGAATGTAAAGATAATTTCTGACGGGGGTATAAAATTTTCTGGAGATATCGCGAAAGCTTTAGCAGCTGGCGCAGATGCAATAATGATGGGGTCAATATTTGCAGGTACTGATGAAAGTCCAGGTAAAAAATTTAAATATAAAGGTAAACTTTACAAACAATATAGAGGGATGGGATCGATAGGTGCAATGTCTTCAGGATCAGCCAATAGGTACTTTCAAAAAAATTTTAAAGATAAATCTAAATTTGTTCCGGAAGGAGTTGAAGGCAGAGTAATTTATAAAGGGTCAGTTTCAAAAATTATTTACCAATTAAAAGGAGGTTTGCGCTCATCAATGGGCTATATAGGAGCAAAAAATCTTAATCAGATTATAAAAAACGCTGAATTTATTAAAATCACTAAGGCTGGATTCTATGAGAGTATGGTGCATAGTGTAGAAATGACAGAAAAAACAATTAATTTTAAATTATGAAAATCAAAATAATTACTATAATTTTAATTATAATTATTTTTCCAAATAAAATATTCGCTAGTACCAAATTTTTTCAGCAAGGACTAGATCTTTATAACGAAAAAAAATATAATGAGGCTAAATTTAAATTTGAACAGGATTTAGTAATAAATCCTAAAAGTGAGATGTCATATTTGTATTTATCAAAAATATTCAAAAACTTAGATAAAAAAAATTTAGAAGAACAAAACCTAAATTCAGTCATTTTATTAAACCCTAAAAATGAAGAAGCGATATACTATTTAGCAAGACTTAAGCTAGATTCTTCTGACTATAAGCAGAGTAAAGAATTAAATGATAGATTGATTGATTTATGCTCTAAATTTTGTGGTGAAAGCAAGAAATTAAAAATAGAAATTGAAAATTTATCAAAGAAATAAATGCAATTTCACAATGTTAAGGAAAAAGTTTTAATTATCGATTTTGGGTCCCAAGTAACTAAATTAATCGCAAGGAGAGTAAGAGATCTGGGTGTTTTTTCAGAAATTATAACTCCTAAAGAAATTAAAAGTGTTAAAGATTTTAATTCTATTAGAGGCATCATACTTTCTGGTGGACCATCAACAGTGACTAAAGAAAAATTTGAAAGAGTGCCTAAAGAAATTTTTTCAAAAAAAATACCGATATTTGGAATATGTTATGGCCTGCAATTAATCGCAAAATTATACGGTGGTAAAATTAAGTCCTCGAAAAGAAAAAGAGAATTCGGGAGGGCATTTATATTTAAAAGAAGACGTTCAGAATTAACAAAAAATTTCTTTAAGAGTAAAAGCTCAGTTTGGATGAGCCATGAAGATGCGGTTGTAAAATTACCAAAAAATTTTCAAGTTATTGCTTATACTAAAGACTCTAGATTAACAATTATTGAGAATAAAAAAAAAAAAATCTATGGAGTCCAGTTCCATCCTGAAATAACTCATACAGATAATGGAAAACAAATATTTAAAAACTTTTTATTTTCAATTTGCAAAATTAAAAAAAGATGGAATGTAGCATCTCAAAAAACTAAACTAATTAATGATGTAAAAAATATTGTTCAAAAAGATAAAGTTCTTTGCGCATTATCAGGCGGAGTAGACAGTAGTGTCGTAGCGCTTTTAATTAATAAGGCAATTAAAAAAAACTTGATTTGTATTATGGTTGATACAGGTTTAATGCGTAAAAATGAGTTTAAATATAATTATAAAATCTTTAGGAAAAAATATAAACTTAACGTGAAGTTAATTAATGCCTCTAAAATCTTTCTTAAAAAATTAAAAAATGTTTCTAATCCAGAAAAAAAGAGGAAAATTATTGGTAAGTTATTTATTAAGATATTTGAAAAAGAGTCAAAAAAATTTAAAAACATAAAATATCTTGCTCAAGGAACACTTTATCCAGATGTAATTGAAAGCAAGTCTTCTACAGGAAGTAAATCCTCAAAAATAAAATCACACCATAATGTAGGTGGACTTCCAAAAAAAATGAATTTAAAATTAATTGAACCATTAAAAGAATTTTTTAAAGACGAAGTAAGAATTTTAGGAAACTCTTTAGGACTTTCAAAAAAAATATGTTATAGACATCCATTCCCTGGGCCAGGTTTAGCAATAAGAATTATTGGCAATATAACAATAGAAAAAATTAAAATACTTCAAGAAGCAGATTTTATTTATATGAATGAATTATTAAAAAATAATTTATATGATAAAATTTGGCAAGCTTATGCAGCTCTTCTACCAGTAAAAACAGTAGGTGTTATGGGTGACTCCAGAACTTATGAATATACTTGTTTGCTAAGAGCAGTTACTTCTGAAGATGGCATGTCTGCGGATTATTTTAATTTTCCCAAATCTTTCTTAGATAGAATTTCAAATAAGATTGTAAATAATGTAAAAGGTATCAATAGAGTTGTTTATGATATTAGCTCAAAACCACCAAGCACAATTGAGCTAGAGTAAGATTTTATAAAAAATGAAAAAAAAAATAACGAATATTTTAAATAAAAAAAGAAAATCAAAAATTGTAAGTTTAACAGCTTACTCAAAAAATATAGCTGAGATACTTGATAAGTATTGCGATATAGTTTTAGTAGGAGACTCAATGGCAAATGTTCTTTATGGACACAAAGATACGCATAAAATAAGCTTACAAAATATTATTCAACACACTTTAAGTGTTAAAAAAGGTATAAAAAAATCTTTACTAGTTGTTGATATGCCTAAAGGATCTTATAGCAATAAAAGACTTGCCTTAAAAAATGCGAGAAAAATAATGAATTTTACTAGATGTGATGCTGTCAAAATAGAAAGCAATAAGAAAAATTTTAGTATTATTTATGAGTTAGTTAAAGCAAAAATACCAGTTATGGGACACATTGGTTTCACACCACAATTTCAAAAAAAATTTAAAATTCAAGGAGACTCAATTAATGCAATGAATAAACTTTTAAAAGAGGCATTAACAATAGAAAAAGCTGGAGCTTTTTCTTTAGTTCTAGAGTGTTTAACGCCTAAAGCATCAAAGCTGATTACTAATAATCTTAAAATACCTACAATAGGAATAGGATCATCTTCGAATTGTGATGGTCAAATACTTGTTACAGATGATATGCTTGGAATGAGTGGTTTTTATCCTAAATTTGTTAAAAAATATGCATTACTAAATAGAATAATTGAAAAAGCTGTAAAAAAATATACTAGAGAGGTAAAACTGAAAAAATTTCCCGCAAAGAAAAATTTTTTAAATGGAAGAAAATATTGAAAAAAAACAAGAATTAAAAAGTAGGTTAATACACTTTTTTGATAAAAATAAATTTAAATTTTTTATTCTAATCTCATTAATAGTTATCACTATTTTTGCTCTTTCATTGTTTCAAATAAATGTTAAAAAAAAGAATAGTTTAATCGCAGAAAAATATATTCAAGCAGGAATTTACTTAGCTAATAAGAAAAATGCTGATGCAACATTAATTTTTGAGGAAATAATAGAAAGTAAAAATAAATTTTATTCAATTTTATCTTTGAATACAATTTTAGAAAAAAAACTCTTAACTGACAAAGAGAAAATTTTACAACTTTTTGAAAAAACGGAAAAAATTATAGAGACTAAAGATCAAAGAGACTTAATAAAATTTAAAAAAGCACTATTTCTTATAAATAATTCAGAATTTGAGAAGGGAAAAAAAATATTACAAGATATAGCAAGTTCAAAATCAGATCTAAAATTTTTAGCAGAAGAAATTCTTTCAAATTAGCATTCCTAATGAAATTCTTTTTAATATATCTACTCTTTATATTCTTAAATAATTGTTCTTTTGATAATAAATCAGGTATTTGGAAAAATGAGAACAACATTGATAAAAACCAAAAAGATTCTTTCAGCCAGTTTAAAAATATATCTACTTCAATAGACCCATTTACAGAAATAGTTCAAATAAAAAAAAATTACAAGTTTGAATTAAGTGAAAAAATTAACCTTTCTTCCTGGAAACAAATTCATCTTAACCAAAACAATAACCTCAACAATTTTGAATATAAAAATTTGAACGAGCTTTTTTTTAAAAGCAAAAAAATTTCAAATTACAAAGTAAGCGATCATATATTATATGAGGATGGAAACATTATAAATAGTGATTTAAAAGGAAATATAAATATTTTCTCTGTACCAAATAATAAAATTCTAACAAAATTTAATTTTTATAAAAAAAAATACAAAAAGATAAAAAAAAAACTTAATCTGATTGTTGAAAATAATATTATCTACGTATCTGATAATTTTGGGTATCTTTATGCGTACAATTACCTCGAAGAAAGATTATTATGGGCAAAAAATTATAATATACCTTTTAGGTCAAATTTAAAAATACATGATGATATAATTTTTGCGGCAAATCAAAATAATAATTTATTCTTTTTTGATAAATTAAGCGGTGAAATTTTGAAACAAATTCCAACAGAAGAAACTATGGTAAAAAACAATTTCATAAACAGTTTGTCATTAGACAGAAAGAACATATTTTTTTTGAATACTTATGGTTCATTATACTCAATAAATATAAATTCTAAGAGAATTAATTGGTATTTAAACTTGAATCAATCATTAGATGTCAATCCTAATAATATATTTTATGGAAGCCAACTTGTAAATTTTGGTGATAAAATAATTACTTCCTCAAATCAATTTTTATATGTAATTGATAGTAATTCAGGGTCTATTCTAAGCAAAAAAAATTTTCCAATTACTATCAATCCTTTAATAAATAATGATATTTTATTTTTGGTAAGCAAAAAAAATTTTCTAATTTCACTAGATTTAAAGAAAGATGAAATTATTTACTCTTATGATATAAATAAAAAAATTGCAGATTTTTTAAAAATAAAAAAAAAAAATGCAGATATAAAAAACATAATAATGGCAGAAGGTAAATTATTGTTATTTTTAAAAAATTCTCACATTTTAGTTTTTAATACTCAAGGCAAGCTTGAGAAAGTGAATAAATTACCAGCAAAAATAATCACTTTCCCTATTCTCATTGAAAATAAAATTCTTTTTTTAGATAAAAAAAATAGACTCACAATTGTTAATTAACTATTAGACTTACCACTAAGTAAGGATAATTGTCTTACTTTATATCCATGCAAATTATCATATGGTTTGATTGGGTAATCTCCCGTAAAATAATGGTCGCTAAATTGAGGATAATTAGAATTTCTTAAGCTGCCGGTTAAAGCCTTATAAAGACCGTTTATACTTAAAAATTTTAAACTTTGAGCTTTTATATATTTACACATTTCATCTAAACTTTTTTCATGAGCAAGCAATTCTTTTTTCGTTGGCATATCAACTCCATAAAAATCTGGAAATTTAATTTCCGGGCAAGCTATTCTTACGTGAACCTCTTTTGCTCCAGCTTCATAAAGCATTTTAACAATTTTATGACAAGTTGTACCTCTAACTAATGAGTCATCTATCAAAATTATAGATTTATTTTTCACTATAGTTCTCGTGGAACTCAATTTTAATTTAACACCTAAACTTCTGATATTTTGTGTAGGTTCAATAAAAGTTCTACCTACATAGTGATTTCTAATTAATCCTAATTCAAATTGTTTTCCGGACTCTTTGGCAAAACCTAGAGATGCAGGAACGCCTGAGTCTGGAACTGGCACCACTAAATCAGCTTTTAAATCAGATTCTTTAGCTAATTCTATTCCAAGATTTTTTCTATATTCATAAGCACATTTTCCATTGATAAGACTGTCAGGTCTCGCAAAATATATGTATTCAAATACACAAGGTCTCGGTTTTTGTTTTGGAAAAGGTTTGATACTTTGCAACTTATTATTTTCAATTACTACTATTTCTCCATTGCTAACCTCTCTTACAAATGTAGCTCCAACAATATCAAGCGCACATGTTTCTGAAGCAAAAATAAATGAATTGTTTAATTTTCCAATTACTAGTGGTCTTATGCCATAAGGATCTCTTACTCCAACTAATTTTTTATTTGTCATTAATAAAAGTGAATATCCACCTTGAATTTGAAACAAAGCGTCAACTAATTTATCTAAAAATTTATCTCTTTTTGATTTCGCTATTAATTGAACTATAGTTTCCGTATCACTAGTAGTTCTAAAAATTGCCCCGTCCTTAACTAGAGCCTCTCTAAGCTGCAGAGCATTAGTCAAGTTTCCGTTGTGAGCTACGCTTAATCCACCCATGTGTAAATCAGCAAAAAAAGGCTGTATATTTCTTAACGAAGTTTCCCCTGTAGTTGAGTATCTATTATGACCAATAGCGAATGTTCCAGGTAATTTTTTAAGAGTTTCAGAATCAGTAAAATGATCACCAACTAAACCCTGTCTTTTTTCAGAATGATAGTTTTTACCATCGAATGAAACTATTCCACATCCCTCTTGACCTCTGTGTTGAAGCGCATGCAAACCTAGAGCCACCAATGCAGCCGAGTCCGTATGATTTGATATGCCAAAAATACCACACTCCTCTCTTAATTTATCTATTTTAGAATTTTTCAATTTTTTCTTTCGTATTTTCAAAATCTTCACCAGATGGAAACTCTTTTACCAATATATTACTACCTTTCTGAATTATATTAAATGAAATGGCCTCCTCAGCTGATATACCCCAATTATTGTATGGATAAAACCAATTTAATATTGAAAATATACACACTGATATTACGTAACCTTTAAAAAAACCAAATAATATGCCGAAAGTTTTATCTATAGAACCAACACCAGTCCACGTAACAGCTCTACTGATGGATTTTCCAATTACTATTGTTAAAAATAACGTTATAATAAAAATCCCAGCTCCAAGACCTACATTGTTAATAAATTCTGAGTCGATGTAATTTTTTACCACTGGTTGAAGTTTTGGCACTAAAATAATTGTAACAATTGTTGAAACTATCCATTTCATGGATGATATTAAGCTTAAAGAAAACCCTTTCATAAAACATTGAATTATAGAATAGATAAAAATTAAGGAAATAAAGACATCAAATAAATTTATATTTTTAATAAGTTCTATAGAATCATTCACCATATTTATCTTTATAAGTCTTTATCAAAAGGTTTATAAATTAAAAGTAATTTTGGTAACAAAGTAAGCACTGAGATCATAGCTAATAACATTGCAAGTCCAGTAAAGAATCCAAAATATATGGTAGGGATAAAATTAGATAAAACTAAAATCGAAAATCCAAAAACGATAGTTATAGATGTATTTAAAATAGCGATACCAACAGTACTATGGCATCTGTCCAATGTTTTATTATAGTCATTAATTTTTTTGAATTCCTCCTTAAATCTATAAATGTAATGTATGCTATTATCTACAGCTATTCCAATCGTAATAGCAGCAATTGTGATAGTCATCATATCTAAAGGAATTTCCATTAATCCTATTATACCCAGAATAAAAAAAGCAGCTATAAAGTTTGGCACTACACCAATAATAGACAAAGATAAGTTTCTAAATAAAATAAAAAACATTGCAAAAATTCCAAGCATAACAATACCAAGTGTAAGAATTTGAGATTTGAATAAACTTTGTAAAAGGTTATTAAATAAAATTAAAACTCCCGCCAACTTATACTCATCATTTTCAAATCCAAGTTTTGTATTCAAATCGTTTTGAATTTTTTTTATTAAATCATTTCGTCTTAAATTTTCTTGAGAGTCTTTGATTCTTACAGAGATTCTAGCCTCATCTTCTTCTACTGATATATATGGTGAAACAATCTCCTTTTTTATTTCAGTAGGAATTTTACTGTAGAGTACAGCAATTTCTAAACTTTGTAGTTCTTTTTTATTTAAATCTTCCGCTACTCTTAATACTGACCCAAACGATAAGACTTTTCCTATTTCAGGTAAAGAGTCTAAATAATCGTGCACTTTAAGAATTTTGTCCATTTTATCTCTTGTGAACCAATATTTTGATTTTTCTTCATTATTATTGGTAGAGTCCTCGTCCCATTCAGAAAATTCATCATCAGTTTTATTCTGTTCTATCTCCGGAAATTTTAATATTATATTCAGTGGCGTAGTCCCTCCTAGATCATCATCAATCTTTTTCATCCCTTTATAAATTTCAGTCTCTTTATCAAAATAATTTATAAAACTATTTTCTACTTCTAGTTTTAAAATTCCTAAAATACTTGCTATTAAAATTAAAGATGTTGAGCCGAAAACTAATATAGTTCTTTTTTTTGCTATTGACCCTAGGAAAGCCGTAATTATAGATTTTTCAGTATCCCTCATATTAATTTCATTATCTTTAGAAAAAATGTTCAATAGCGATGGTAAAAGTAAGAACGTGACGATAATTGAAACAATTAGTCCTAAAGTCATCATCCAGCCGAAATCTATTATGGGTTTAATGTCACTAAAAATTAATGAGAGAAAAGCACATATAGTTGTTAAAACAGTATAAAGAATTGGAAGCATCATTTTTTTACTTGCCTCTAATACAGCTTTTTCTTTTGAAAATTGTGGTTCTTCTTTTTTAAGCTGCAGAAACCTTACTGTGACGTGAATATTCATTGCCATGTTTAAAATAAGCATTAAAGCGATAAAATTTGAAGATATTACTGTTACTTTCCAACCCATGAAACCTAACAAGCCAATCATTATTATAACTGAAGTTGCGCAACCTAATAATGGCATCAATACCCATTTTAAATTTCTGAAAATAAACCAAAGTGTAAAAACTATAAAAATGAAAACACCAATACCAAAAACTACAATATCACTTTTAATAAAACTCATCATATCATCAGCAATCATTGGTATACCACCTAAGTGAATTTTTGCATTTTCACCATATTTGTTTATAACATCTCTTATCTCAGCAATATTTTGGTTATTTCTTTTGTTGTAAAGGTTTTTATATTCTTCATATTCTTTTAAAAAATTTTTATAATTACTTTTTTCTTCTTGAGTAAGATTCGACTCTTTAGATTGATCAAAATATTTATCTTTTACTTTAAGGTATTCTGCCAATCTTTTATCCTTTTTAAGGTATACTACAATCCCTGATGTTTTCCCGTCTTCGCTAATAACGTAATTTTGATAAATCGGACTATTTAAAATTTCTTCAAATCCTCTTTTTTTATCTATTTCAGGATAAGCTAAAGTTTTGTAATTTTTTAATCTATCCATTAACCCCTCATCTGTGCTTTTGAGTAATGGGACATCAATTACCGTTATAACACTATCTACCCAGGTAAGTTTTTCGATTTTAGACTTTAATAGCTGAAGATTAAGAATAGTCTCACTTTCAGTAAAGCTAGATACAGGTGTATAAGTTAGGACTAAAAAATCTTTAGACCCATATCTCTGATTTACTTCTCTTAAATATCTTAAATCTTCATCTCCCTCTAAAAGAAGTGCATCAGAAGATGCGTCTAAATTAAAATTTCTCGCATGGTATATAGAGAAAACTAATGTAATTGCAATTAAAAGAAATGTTAATTTTGAAAAATCTATAACTAATTTTTTATAAATATAAGACCACATCGATATAATTCAGATATATCTTAATTTATTTATAACTAAAGAGAAAATTAACTCTAATTTCTACTTAAATCTTTAAATTTTGTGTAAATTCCTTCAAACTCTACTTTGATGGTACCTGTTGGACCATGTCTCTGTTTACCTAATATTATATCAGCTAAACCGTTAACATCATTCATCTTGGACTGCCATTCAGCATGTTCAATTGAGCCAAGTTTTGGTTGCTTTCTTTCTAAATAATAAGCTTCTCGATAAACAAACATTACCACATCTGCATCTTGTTCAATTGAGCCGGACTCTCTTAAGTCTGCTAACTGGGGCTGTTTATCATCTCTTTGTTCTACTGCTCTTGATAATTGCGATAAAGCTAGAACAGGTACTGATAGCTCTTTAGCTAAAGCTTTTAATCCTTGAGTAATTTCGGATATCTCTTGAACTCTACTTTCATTTTTGTTTGAGCTTGATCTCATAAGCTGAATATAGTCAACTACAACTAAACCAAGTCCATGCAATCTTTTAATTCTACGCGCCCTATTACTTAAAGTTGCTATTGTGATTGCTGGAGTTTCATCAATATACAATGGCAAGTTATAAATATTCCTAGAGGTTTCTATATATCTATTTATTTCTTCTTCAGTAACTTTACCTCGACGTATATCATCAGATCTTATTCTAGCTTGTTCCGATAATATTCTTGTAGATAGTTGCTCTGATGACATCTCTAAGGAAAAAAAAGCTACGGAGGATTTTTCCTGAAGTTTTAAAATATTTTGAGCAGCGTTATAAGCTATGTTAGTTGCTAAAGCAGTTTTACCCATTGAAGGTCTACCAGCTAAAATAATTAAATCAGATTTATGTAGACCACCAAGTTTTTCATCCAATTCACCTAAGCCAGTTGGCACTCCAACTATACCTTGATCATTCTGCATAGCCAAAGTAGCCATTTTTATTGTTTGATCTAATGCTTTATTAAATTGAATAAAGGATTGCGAAAAACTTCCTCTTTCTGCTAGATCAAAAAGAGATTTTTCTGTACCTTCTATAATATTTTCGGCATTTTGCTCTTTTGAATTTGCATTCAATGTATCTGAGGATAATTTATCAGAGATTAAAATCAATTCTCTTCTTAAATACATTTCATGAATAATTTTTGCATAATCAACCGCTTGTTTGGTTGAGCCAGAAAATCTTGTAAGTTTAACTAAATATTCTGTACCTCCTACTTCATTAAGCATA
>CACBIC010000009.1 GCA_902539235.1 uncultured Pelagibacteraceae bacterium
TTTCATCCCGAGGGTTCTAATTTTGTTTAGTGTATGTGTTTAGAGTGTTCTCTAAATGGAAACGTATTTACATTCCCATTCCACCCATGCCGCCCATTCCACCCATGCCGCCACCCATTGGAGGCATTGCAGGACCAGCATCTTTTTCCTCAGGTTTGTCTGCAATCATTGCTTCTGTTGTAATTAACAGTCCAGCTATTGAAGCAGCATCCTGTAATGCTGATCTTACAACTTTAGTTGGATCAATAATTCCTTTAGCAAACATATCTACATAATCTTCATTCTGAGCATCGTAACCTTGAGAAGCTTTTTTACCCTCTAATAGTTTACCTACTACTACTGAACCATCGACACCTGCGTTAGCAGTAATTTGTCTGATTGGAGCTTGAAGAGCTTTTTTAACTATTTCAACACCAGCTTTTTGGTCATCGCCTTTTACTTTAACACCATCTAGATCTTGTGCGGCGTAAAGTAATGCACAACCACCACCGATTACTACTCCTTCTTCAACAGCAGCTCTGGTTGCATTAAGAGCGTCTTCAACTCTGTCTTTTCTTTCTTTCACTTCAACTTCTGTAGCACCGCCAACTTTAATTACAGCAACTCCACCAGCGAGTTTAGCTAATCTTTCTTGAAGTTTCTCTTTATCATAATCAGATGTTGTTTCATTGATCTCAGATCTAATTTGATTACATCTTGCTTCAATATCAGATTTTTTACCGTCACCAGCTACAATTGTGCTGTTCTCTTTATCAATTTTTACTTTTTTACAAGATCCAAGATCACCAATTTTGACGTTCTCTAATTTAATTCCAAGATCTTCTGAGATAACTTGTCCTCCAGTTAGAATAGCAATATCTTCTAACATAGCTTTTCTTCTATCACCAAATCCGGGAGCTTTAACAGCTACAACTTTTAGACCACCTCTTAATTTGTTTACAACTAAAGTTGCTAAAGCCTCACCTTCAACATCCTCAGAAATTATCATTAGTGGTCTGTTTGCTTGTACTACTGACTCAAGTAAAGGTACCATAGGTTGTAGATTAGTTAATTTTTTTTCAACTAAAAGCACTAAAGGATTTTCAAGTTCAGTTGTCATTTTTTCAGTATTTGTAACAAAGTAAGGTGACAGATATCCTCTATCAAATTGCATACCTTCTACAACATCCAACTCAGTTTCAACTCCTTTTGCTTCCTCGACTGTAATTACACCTTCGTTCCCAACTTTTTGCATTGCTTTAGAAATCATATCACCAATAGACTTTTCACCATTTGCAGAAATTGTTCCAACCTGAGCAACTTCCTCGTTGGCTTTTACTTTTTTTGAAGATGTTTTTAATTTATCAATGACTTGCTCTACCGCTTTGTCGATACCACGTTTGATATCCATCGGGTTCATTCCAGCTGTAACATATTTAAGTCCTTCATTAACAATCGCTTGTGTTAAAATGGTAGCAGTAGTAGTTCCATCGCCAGCATTATCATTTGTTTTGCTTGCAACTTCTTTGACCATTTGAGCACCCATGTTTTCAAATTTATCTTCAAGTTCAATTTCTTTTGCAACAGAAACACCATCTTTTGTAGTTCTTGGAGCGCCATAAGATTTGTCCATCACAACATTACGTCCTTTTGGACCCAACGTTACTTTCACAGCGTTTGCCAACGTATTAACTCCTGTGAGCATTTTTGATCTAGCTTCTGTGTCAAATTTAATTAGTTTTGCCATTTTCTTCTCCTATAAAGTTTATTTTTTACTTTTTGAAATTCCCATTATGTCTGATTCTTTCATAATGCTGTACTCTTTACCGTCAATTTTAACTTCAGTTCCAGACCATTTTCCGAATAAAACTATATCTCCAACTTTAACGTCCATTGCAGAAACTTTTCCACTTTCATTTTTAGCCCCAGGACCTACAGCTACAACTTCACCCTCCTGTGGTTTTTCCTTAGCAGTGTCTGGTATGATAATTCCGCCAGCAGTTTTTTCCTCACTGTCTAGCACTTTAATAAGCACACGATCGTGCAGAGGTCTAAATTTCATATGTATTTTCTCCTATAAATTTTTACTTAGTGTTGATATGGTATGTTTTAACTATATTTCAAGAGGCAAAAATCATTAAAAAAACCATTAAATACTATATTTATGGTCATTAAAAGGAGAGAAACAGTAAATTGAGAGAACTTAAACACTTAGAAGATATATTCGAAAACTATGACACGTTTGTTATAGATTTATGGGGCGTTATGCACAACGGTGTAGTTCTCAATCCGAAAGCTATAGAGGCAGTAGACCAACTAAAAAAGAGTCTAAAGAAAATTGTATTTTTATCTAATGCGCCTAGGCCCAGCTCAAAAGTTATTAATTTTTTACTCAAAATGAAAATGGATAGAAAATTTCTTGATCATGTAGTCACCTCAGGCGAAGCAGCAATGCAAGCTATAAATCAAAAAAAATTTGGAAAGTCATTTTTTCATCTTGGACCAGAAAGAGATATTTCGGTGTTTGAAAAAGTAAAAGACAATAGAACTGATCTTCATGAATGTGACTTTATTTTGTGCACTGGGCTATTTGATGATTATGATAATGATTTAGATTATTATAAGAAATTCTTATTAAAACATATCTCAAAAAAATTAATTTGCACTAATCCAGATTTAATAGTTCATAGGGGAAACACGGAAGAATTATGTGCAGGATCAGTGGCAAAAGTTTTTGAAGATCTTGGAGGTGAAGTCATTTATTTTGGTAAACCACACAAGGAGATTTATGATATGTGTTTTGGTTCTAATGAAAAAGTTTTAGCCATTGGCGATAACTTAAGAACAGATATTAAAGGAGCTAACAATTTAAAAATTGATTGTATATTTATATCTGAAGGGGTTCATCGAAAAGAATTCAATAATTTTTCTGATCTTAATAAACTTTTAGAAAAATATGAAGTAAAAGCAAATTTTTTTCAAAAAGAGTTAAAGTGGTAGAATGAAAATTTACAAAAATCCAAATTTAAATTTAAAACATTGTAATGGTGTAATTGCAATTGGAAATTTTGATGGATTACATTTAGGCCATCAAAAAGTTATAAATGAAGGAAAGCGAAAAGCAAAAAAAAACAAATTACCTTTTGGAGTTATGACTTTTGAGCCAGTGCCTGTAATGTTTTTTAATAAAAAAATTAAAAATCATAGAATTAATTCTTTAGAGCAAAAAAAGATTCACCTTAAAAAATTTAAACTAGATTTTTTAATTATAATAAAATTTAATAAAAAATTTTCGTCTCAATCACCAGAACAGTTTATTAAAAAGATAATTTTTAAAAAAACTAAATGTAAATATTTATACGTCAGTAAAAATTTTAAGTTTGGTTTTAAAAGACAAGGTAATATCTCAACGCTTAAAAAATTTGAAAAAAAATACAACTTTAAAAATATTGTAACTCAACCATTTAAAAAAAATAACAAAACGATTTCATCTACTTTTATAAGAAAAAAAATAAGATTGGGCAAAATCGAAGAAGTAAATAGATTATTAGGTCGTAGTTGGTGTGTTATTGGAAACGTAATTAAAGGACAGAGAAGAGGACGTAAAATTGGCTTTCCAACGTGTAATTTAAAATTAAATGATTACGTTGTCCCAAAGCTTGGAGTTTACGCTGTTAAAGTTAAAAGTAATAACTTTTACAAAAATGGTATAGCAAATGTAGGTTATAGACCTACTTTTAATGGACAAAAATTATTATTAGAGACAAATATCTTTGGAATTAATAAAAATTTATATAATAAAGTGATAGGTATAAACTTTAAAAAATTTATAAGACCAGAAAAGAAATTTAGAAATTTGAAATATTTAAAAAAACAAATCAAACTTGATATAAAACAGGCAAGCAAATAATGTCGAAAGATACTTTACAACTTCCCAAGACAGCTTTCTCGATGAAGGCTAGTTTGCCGTTAAAAGAACCTGAAATTTTGAAGAAATGGGAAAAAAATAAAATTTTTGAAAAGTTAAGAAAAAAGTCTAAGGGAAAAGAAAAATTTATACTTCATGACGGTCCACCTTATGCGAATGGCCATATACATATGGGTACTGCGTTAAATAAAATTTTAAAAGATATGATTACTCGCTTTCATCAAATGAATGGCAAGGACTCAGTTTACGTTCCTGGCTGGGATTGTCATGGACTTCCAATAGAATGGAAGATTGAGGAACAGTATAAAAAAAAGAAAAAAAATAAAGACGAAGTACCTATTAAAGATTTTAGACAAGAATGCAGGGAATTCGCAAAAAGCTGGATTGATGTTCATATCAAAGAATTTAAACGATTGGGAGTAGTCGGAGATTTCGAAAATTATTATTCCACAATGAGTTACGAAGCAGAGGCTCAAATTGTAAGAGAATTAGGTAAATTTCTTTTAGATGGAAGTTTATATCAAGGTTTTAAACCAGTTCTTTGGTCTACTGTTGAAAAAACCGCTTTAGCTGATGCAGAAGTAGAATATTTAGATCACACTTCTAATACGATCTACGTTGCATTTAAAGTTAAAGAGACAAATAAAGACTTTCTTAAAGATACAAACGTAATAATTTGGACGACTACGCCATGGACTATACCTGCCAATAAAGCATTAGCTTTTAATAGTAATATTGAATACACAATACTAGAAATTGATAATCTTGAACATTTTAAAGATAAGAGAATAGTTGTTGCAAAAAATTTAATTGAATCAATAACTAAAGCATGTGAAATTAAAAGTTATAAAGAATTAAAGACTTTTAAAGGTTCAGAATTTACAGGAACAATATGTAGCCATCCATTTCTCAAACTGGATTTTGACTATAATGTTCCAATGTTAGATGCTCAATTTGTAAATTTAGAACAAGGAACAGGAATCGTTCATTGTGCTCCAAGTCACGGTCCAGATGATTTTAATTTGTGTTTAAAAAACAATATACCATCACTTTACACAGTTGATAACGCTGGTGTTTATACTAAGGAGGTACCTTATTTTACAAATACACATGTATTTAAAGCTGACCCGATAGTTATAGAAAAATTAAAAAAGCAAAATAAATTGCTTAAATCTGATAAACTTAATCATAGCTACCCTCATTCTTGGAGATCTAAGGCTCCATTAATTTATAGAGCAACACCTCAATGGTTTATTTCTATGCAAAAAAATAAATTAAGAGATAAAGCTGTTAAAGCTATAAATGAGACTATCTTCTATCCCAACAAGGGAAAGGATAGACTTTTATCAATGATTGAAGGAAGGCCAGATTGGTGTGTTTCAAGACAAAGAGTCTGGGGAGTGCCATTACCAATTTTTATAAATAAAAAAACAAAAGAGCCATTAAGAGATCAAAAAATTATAGATAGAATTGCCTCTATCTATGAAAAGCAAGGCTCCGATTGTTGGTTTACAGATGATGCAAAAATTTTCTTAGGTGATGACTATGATGCAAGAGATTATGAAAAACTTAAAGATATTGTTGAGGTATGGTTTGATAGTGGCTCGACACATAGTTTTGTTTTAGAAAAAAGAAAAGATTTAAAATGGCCTGCAGACATGTATTTAGAGGGATCCGATCAACATAGGGGTTGGTTTCATTCTTCTTTACTAGAGTCGTGCGGCACTAGAGGAAAAGCACCATTTAAAAGTATTCTCTCACATGGTTTCGTTGTAGATGGCAAAGGTATGAAAATGTCTAAATCTATGGGTAACGTTATCTCTCCAGAAGATATTTTAAAAAATTATGGCGCAGACATACTTAGAGTATGGGCTTCAGCATCTGATTATGCAGAAGATTTAAGAATAGATAAAAATATTTTAATACAGCATGCAGAGTCTTATAGAAAAATAAGAAATACCTTTAGATTTATGCTTGGAAATTTAAAAGACAATTTTGAAAAACAAAATTTTCAAAAAATTAAACTTAACGAATTTGATGAATTAGAGCAATTCATTTTACATAAATTATTTTCAATTAATCAATCTGTAGACGAAAATTTGAAAAACTATAATTTTCATAAAATGTATAAAGATCTATTGAATTTTTGTACACTAGATCTTTCTTCTTTTTATTTTGATATAAGAAAAGACGTTTTGTACTGTGATAGCATAAATTCTAAAAAAAGAAAAAATTGTATAATTGTTTTAAACATAATTTTAGAAAGCTTATTAAAGTGGTTTGCTCCAATTTTAGTTTTTACTACTGAGGAAATTTATAGTTTGGTAAATAAAAATAATTCTGAAAGTATTCATGAAAATAATTTCGTAAAAATTCCTGCTAAATGGAAGAATGAAAAGCTAAATGAAAAATGGTCAAATTTATTTAGAATTAAACAAGAGGCGAATATTGCTATCGAAGAGAAAAGGGCTAACAAAGAAATTGGATCGAGTTTAGAGGCAGAAATAAAATTAATTCTAAAAAAAGATAAATTTGAACTTCTCGATAAATTAGATTTAGCAGATTATTTTATTGTTTCAAAAGCAGAGAAAGAATTATCAAAAAATGATGATATTAAGATTGAAGTGAAAAAGGCCCAAGGACAAAAATGTGAAAGATGTTGGAAAATTTTAGAGAAAAAATGTGAAAGAGAAAGTTGTCCGATTAAATAGAAAACCAATATTTTGATTGATCTTAAAGAAATAAAAAACAACATACTTAAAAAAGAAAATTGTTATTTTCTCGTGATCATTCTTTTTATTTTTGGTTTAGACAGATACTCAAAAATTGAAATCATAAATAATTTTAGCGATACCAGATTCTATCTCAATGATTTTTTAAATTTTGATTTAATCTGGAATACGGGTATTGGATTCGGTCTATTAAAATCTAACACCGCACTATTTTATAATTTAATATCAACATTAATAGGTTTAGTAGTTATAATACTTTTCTTTCTTGCTTTGAGAAGTAAAAGCTTTGATAAAATTATCTACTCAATCATAATTGGTGGAGCTTTAGGAAATTTATACGATAGAGTTTTTTATAATGCAGTACCAGATTTTATTGATATACATTACAAAAACTTTCACTGGTTTACTTTTAATATTGCAGATATATTTATTACAGTGGGAATAATAGCATTAATTATTTATGATTTTTTTAAAATCAATAAAAACTATGAGAAAAATTAAATATTTATTTCTTTTTTTATTTTTGATTTCATGTGCAACAGCTGAGGATGCAAAGAAAGTCTTTAGAAATGAAAAAGTAAAAACCACAGATGAATTTCTTGTAAAGAAAAAACAACCATTAGAACTTCCGCCAGATTATAACAATATTCCAAAGCCTAATTCTTTAGGGGAAAAAAATAAAAGAAAAAATCTTGAGGAAAAAAGCATAAAAGAGATACTTAATGCAGATGAAAATTCAAGTAAAAGTTCAAGCAAAGGTTCAACCACAGAACAATCTATAATTAACCAAATTCGCAAGTGATTTTAACCAGAAACAGTATTCAAAAAAAATATTTAAATAAAAAAATACTCAAGTCATTTTCTGAAGAATTTAATAAAATTTTTAATAATCTTGATATTAATTTAGATGACTCCAAGACTACTTTAAATATTTTAAGTAAAAAATTTAAATTTAACTTCAAATTACAAAATCTCAAAAAATTTAAAAAATTTAAAAAAATAGCTATTATTGGTATGGGTGGTTCGATTTTAGGAACTGAGGCGATTTATTATTTTTTAAAACAAAAAATAAAAAAAGAAATTTATTTTTTTGATAACATAGATAGTGAAAAATTAACTAAATTCAAAAAGCTAAATGATACAAAAAAAACTCTTTTTATAGTAATCTCAAAATCTGGTAATACTGTTGAGACTCTTACAAACTTATTATCGCTTAATTTAATTAAAAAAAACGCAAAAAATATAATTATAATTTCCGAGAAAAAAAATAGTCCTTTATATTTACTATCCAAAAAATTTAATTTGTTTCTAGTAGAACATAAAAGTTATATTGGTGGAAGATACTCAGTTTTATCTGAGGTAGGTATGTTGCCTGCTTATTTGTTCGGATTGAGTATAATTCAACTCAGAAAAAATATTAGAAAATATTTCTTAGGTAAACACAGATCTTTTTTAAAAGATAGCTCTATTAAACTTGCAAACTTAATTAAACAAAAAAAAATAAATAACCTGATTTTTTTAAATTATGTTCCGAAATTGGATAAATTTCTTTTTTGGTGTCAGCAACTAATTGGAGAAAGTCTTGGAAAAAAAACAAAAGGTTTTTTACCGGTAGTGTCCCCAGCACCTAAAGATCATCATAGTCTTCTACAGCTATATCTTGATGGGCCAAAGGATAAGTTATTTTGTTTTTTTTCTGCTAAAATTAAATCTTACAATAAAATTAATTCTAAAAAATATTTAAAAAATATTAATTATTTGAACAATAAGACGCTCGAGAATATAAAAGATGCTCAGAGAAAAGCTTTAATACAAACCTTTAAAAAACACAAAGTTCCTTTTAGAGAATTTATAATTAAAAAATTAGATGAAAAAACTTTATCAGAACTTTTTTCTTACTTCATATTAGAAACTATTATGATTGGTAAATTAATAAAAGTTAACCCATTTGATCAACCGTCTGTAGAGCAAGTAAAGATTGCTACTAAAAAAATTCTTAAGTAAATATTCCAAAAATTATCTTTGAACGACCATATTCTTTGATTAGTATTGGTTGCAATATGTCTTTAAAATTATCTTTTGACTTTTTTTCTCTATGAATAATAACCAAGTGTCTCTTGTTAAAAATTTTATTAATTTTAATCATTTTTAAATTTTCTATAAATTCTAAATCAGCAAAGGGAGGATCCAAAAAAAAAATGCTAAATTTAACTTTAAATCCATTTATTACATCTTCAATTTTGTTATTAATAGCTCTTGAATTTTGAGGAACCTTTAAATTTTCTAAGTTATTTTCAAGAATTTTGAAAGCATTTTTTTCTTGTTCAATAAAAGTCACTTTATTTGCACCGCGCGAAATACATTCTATACCAAAGGAACCTATACCTGAGTAGAGATCTAAAATATCTGAACCTTCAATTCTAATATTTAACTTATTTGAATGCATCAAAATATTAAAAATATTTTCTCTTACAGAGTCTTTTAAAGGTCTAATTTTTCCTACTCTAAGAAATTGAATTAATTTACCTTTAAATTTTCCACCTATTATTCTCATTAATTATTTATTATCTTCCATCCAATATCTCTTCTGAAAAAACCTCCTTTCCAATTTATATTTTTAATAATCTTGATAATTTTCTTCCTTATCTTTAAAAAATCTGTTCCAACTGAGGTAATGTTCAATACTCGTCCACCATTTGATTTAAGTTGATTATTTTCAAGCTTAGTGCCAGCGTGATAAATAAAATCATTTTTACTTAATTTAATTCTATCTAAATTTTTAATAGTTTTATTTTTTTTATATTTACCAGGATAGCCCTTTGAACATAAAACGACAGTCATACTTTTCTTTTTGTGCCAATTTATTATTGTTCTATCTAATTTATTATTAACAACATTGTTGATGATTTTTATAAGATCAGTTTTTAACCTAGGTAATATTACCTGGCACTCTGGATCACCCATTCTTACATTAAATTCAATTAAATAAGGTTCATTATCTTGAATCATTAGACCAACATATAAAAATCCTGTGTAATAAATTTTTTGTTTTTTAAGAGCAAAAAAAGTTGGTTTTATAATCTTGTTAATTATTTTTTTCTCTAGTTTTTTATCAATTATTTTTGCTGGTGAATAAGCTCCCATACCTCCAGTATTAGGACCTTTATCCTTTTCTTTAACTCGTTTGTGATCTTGGGCAGTTCCAAAAAATTTAAATGTTTTTTTATCTGCAATAACAAAATAACTAGCCTCTTCACCTTCTAAAAATTCTTCAAGAACAATTTTTTTTGAAGATTTAAATTTACCTTTAAAAATTTCTTCTGAAATATTTAATACTTTTTTTTTGGAACTACAAATTGTTACACCTTTTCCTGCTGCAAGTCCGTCAGCTTTAACTACCAAAGGAAGCTTGCTCATTTTTAAAAAATTTAAAACGTCTTTTTTATTTTTACAAATTTTATAATCCGCAGTTGGAATATTATTAGATTTACATACTTTTTTCATAAAGGCTTTAGATCCTTCAAGCCTAGATGCAAATTTATCAGGGCCAAAAACTTTAATTTTTTTTTTTCTTAAATAGTCAACTAGACCTCTTACTAGCGGTTCTTCAGGACCAACTATAACCAAATCGATTTTATGAAATTGAATTAATTGATGAATTTCCCGGAAATTTAAAATATCAACTTTTATATTTTTAGCAATTTTTGCAGTTCCTGCATTACCAGGAAAACATATAATTTTTTTTATTAATTTAGACTCATGTATCTTTTGACACAATGCGTGCTCTCTTCCACCACTACCTATTAATCCAATATTCATGTAAAGAATTATATTGTATAATTTAAAGATGAGTAAAAAAAAAGCTAAACTTATTTACAAACACAACTCTTTTGACGTAATTGAAGAAGGTGATTACGTGTTATGTGCAGTTTCAAGAAAAGAAATAATGTTAAAAGATTTAAATTATTGGAACGTCGAACTTCAAGAGGCTTATTTTTCGCCAATAGAGGTTAATGAAAGATACAAGAATTTTAAGAAATTATAATTTTATTTCCACCTATTGTGTGTCCATATCCATTCATTAGGATTACTAATTATCATATTTTCAAGCACTTTATTTAACTTTTCTGTCAAAACAATTTTATTGTCTTCTTCACCAGAGTGAATTTCTTTGAAAAACTTAATCTTAAAATTATTTTCAAAAGTTCTTTCTATAAAAACTGGGATTATTGGAAGATTATATTTTATTGATAATTGTGCAGGTAATGTTGTAGTTAAAGCAGGTTTTCCAAAAAAATTAATTTTTTCCCCTTCACTAACTCTTTGATCAATCATCAAAGCAATACTCATATCTTTTTTAATAAATTCAATCGCTTCTCTAACACCGTTAAGACCTTTTTTAATTTGGTTTTTACAAATATATTTTCTTCTTAGATACTCCATGAAGGGATTTAGAAAAATATTATTCAATGGTCTGTATATTGTTGCTAAAGGAATTCCTTTTTTTGTAATTTCCATTGACATCAATTCATAGTTTGCGAAATGCCCCGAAACAAATATTACAGGTTTTTTATTTTTAAGTATATTTTCTAAATATTCTTTTCCTTCAATTATAATATGAGAATTTTTTTTTCTAAATAAATCTAAAAAAATATACTCTATAAAAGTCTTTCCATAATTTTTCCACATTGATGAAGTGATCTTATTTTTTTCATTATTTGAAATATTATTTTTAAAAATAAGTAAGTTACGATCTATTATTTCTTTTGATTTAAAAATTGGTCCAGTCTTTAGAAATAAAAATGAGAAGATCTTCCTGCTTAATCTAATACCTAACATACGACCTAAAACAAAGAAAAAGTAAATTAAGATTGATTGTAAAAAATAATAAAATAATTTAATCATAAGCTTTCATTACATTTTTAATAAATTCCTCTTCCTTTTCTATTTCAAGTTTAATTCTTAGATATTTAATATTTTCAAGGCTAAAATCTTTTATTTTATAATAATCTTTTTCAGTCATAACAATTTGAAAATCATTCTTTTTTGCATGTTCAACTATTTTTAGCATTTCATTTTTGGTAAATTCATAATGATCTGGATAGACCATTTTTTTTTGAACGTTCAGCTGATTATCTTTGAGAATTTTGAAAAAATTTTCTGGATTTCCAATTCCTGAAATTACAAGTAATCTTTTATCTTTAAATTCCTGAATATTTAATGGTTTATAATTAGAATAATAAATTTTTAAATTTTTTTGAATCTTATAAATTTTTTGCTCAAAATCTAAATTTTTATCACCATTAATTATTAAGATGTTTGCATTTCTCAAAGAGCCAAGGCTTTCTCTTAATGGACCAGATGGAAATAAATATCCATTTCCAATCAGCTGGTTGCTATTAAAGCATATAATGCTCAAGTTTTTTTTGATCTTATAATCTTGAAACCCATCATCAAGTATTACAGCATCATAACCTTTTTCTAGTGCCTCATAAATTCCTTTAGAACGATTTAAGTTTAAGATTAATTTGTTATAGTAAGAAAGTATCATTTTATGCTCGTCTATGTGACTTCTATAATATTTACGAACAATCGCAGGATTTTTACCATTTTCTGAAAGTTTTTTCGCAATATGAATTGATAATGGTGTCTTACCAGTGCCACCGATAAAAATATTTCCTACACAAATAACAGGAATATTAAATTTGACTTTTTGGATAAATGTTTTTTTTAAAATAATATAAATCCAAGTAATCAAACTTAAAGGTATTAAAAGTACAGTAAAAAAATTTTTATTAGATTTCCAAAATTTAGGTTTAAACAACTTCATTCTTCAAAAACTTATTTATTTCTCTTATTGTATCAATATATGTTTTATTACTTAAATTATTAATTATAGAAGTAAATTTTTCAGTTTGTTTAGTCTTGATACTTAAATCATTGATTAAATGATCTACCAGTTCGTCTTGTTCACCAATTTTTTTGGAAATACCATTTTTTTCTAAAGTTTTGTATATTTCTTCAAAATTATAAATATATGGACCATGGTAGATTTTACACCCAAATCTCGCAGCCTCAATTGGATTTTGACCTCCCTCATTCTCAAATTTTTTCAATATCGATTTTCCCATGAAAACACTTTTAGCGAATTTAAAATAGGCCGGCAGGACACCAAATGAATTAATAATGATAACTTCTTGATCTTTTAAGATTTTTTCATCCCCTGTAATTATTTGAGAATTAATATTAAATTTGTCACAAAGTTTCTTTATTTCATCAGAGCGCTGTATATGTCTTGGAGCTAGAACAGTGACAATATTTTTGTAAATTTTCTTAAGTTTAAGATGAACATCTAAACAGAATTTCTCTTCATTCCTATGGGTGCTTACAGCACACCAATAACTATCGTGCTCAAAAAAATTATAGATATTTTCTTTATCATTATTTTCAGAATTGTTTATGAGTTTTATATTCCCAAAGTAATGAACACTTTTAACATCAAGGTGTGTTAAATAGTTTTTGGTTTCTATATTTGATGAAAGACATAACTTAAATGTGCTAAAAATTAATTTAGCAGATTCGGGTACCAACATCCATTTTTTGTACGTTTTTTTTGTTAGTCTCGCATTTATAATTGCAATTGGTGTTTTATTTTTTTTTGCTTTGATAATTAAATTTGGCCAGATCTCTGAGTCTACCAAAAAAATAGCACTAGGTTTCCATAACTTGAAAAATTTGCTAATTAAAAAATTAACATCTATTGGTAAATATCTATGATAAACATTATCATAATTTTTAATTTCTTTTTTAATTAACTCTCCTGAACTATGTGTTATTGTAGTTAATAAAAATTGATAGTTCTTATTATTTTCAATCAAATTTTTTAAAATTGGAATAATACTCTTTATCTCACCGATGCTTGCAGCATGAAACCAAATAAGTTTTGTATTTTTTTTTCTAATAACATTAAAGTAAGATGAAAAAATTTTTTCTCTATATCTTTTTTGATCTTCTTTTTTCATTAATTTTCTAATAAATATAAGAATTATAAGAATGGGATATATTAAAGTGGTAATAACTCTATATGCAAGAATCATCAGGTTATTTTAACTGTTTCTCATATAAAGATTTATAAACTTCACAATTCTTTAAAAGAAAATCATGATTGCCTGAGTCAATTATTTTTCCTTGATTTAAAACAAAAATTTTATCCGCATTATGAATAGTCGAAAGTCTATGAGCAATAACTAATGTTGTTTTATTTTTTGTTAAATTAGTAATAGCGTTTTGCACTATTTGCTCAGACTCAGCGTCCAAAGAAGAAGTAGCCTCGTCTAGCAGTATTATTGGAGATCCTTTAAGAATAGCTCTTGCAATTGAAATTCTTTGTTTTTGACCACCAGAAAGTCTTACCCCGTTTTCACCAACCAATGTTTCATATTTATTTGGCAACTTTTCAATAAATTCATCTGCAGCAGCAAATTTACAAGCTTCCTTTATTTCTTTAATTGAAGCATGATCTTTAGCATAAGCGATATTGTTTTGGATTGTATCATCAAATAAAATTACATCCTGACTTACAAGAGATAAATTTTTTCTTAAAGATTTTAATGATATACTTTTAATATCTTGATTATCAATCTTTATTATTCCCTCTTGAGGCTCATAAAACCTCGGCAATAAATTCATAATTGTACTTTTTCCTGCACCACTATGACCAACGAAGGCTGTCATTGTATTACCTGCAATGTTTAAATTAATATCTTTTATTGCCTTCTCTTCGGTTGAATCATATTTAAAATGTATATTCTCAAATTTTATATTTGAGTCTTTAATTATGAGTTCTGGAAGATCTTCATTTTCCTTTATCATAATATCTTTATCGATAACGTCAGCAATTCTTTTGAATGCAGCAGCACCAGAATAAGCGACCATATTTAATGTAGCTAGCGATCTAATTGGTTGATATGCTAACATCATTGCTGCTAAAAAAGAAAAAAAATTATTAACCCCTAATTCGCCCGTGGCTATTAATGTTCCAGAAAAAACTATAAATCCAGCAATCATAAATCCAGTTAAAGTTTCCATTATAGGAGTTGCTGTTATCATCACAGTTCCAATTTTGATATTTTTTTCAACTAGATCATTAATTACAATTTTTGCTTTAAGATCTTCATTTTTTTCTTTCTGATATATTTTAATCATTTTCGCTGCTTTCAATATTTCAGCTAAAAAAGATGCTAATTTTCCCGAAGACTCACCAGCTTTTCCAGTAGCCTTTCCAATTCTTTTTGCGAGTGTTTTTGCTATCGTTGCAGCGAAAGGTATCATTAAAATTGCAAATAAAGCTAACTTCCAATTTTGGTAAAACATCAAAGATAGAAGAGCAATTACCGTAAAACTATCTTTCATTACGTTAAGCACGCCAGTCCCAACAAAATTTTGAACATGTCTAGTATCAAACATTACATTTGAAAGATATTGCCCAGAGTGTCTATTTTCTAAAGTTTGTATATCTGTATATAAAATATTTTTTGCTATCTTTTTTTGTAATTCTCCTGCAACTTCCTCACTTACTCTAATTATGTTTGTTCTTGCAAAAAATAAGGATATTCCTTTGCTTGCAAAAGATACGATAATGAGAAGTGGTATTGCCCAAGCGTATGTTTCATCTTGTTCAATAAAAATTTTTTTTACCGCTGGATCGAGGAGCCAAGCAATACTAGAAGTACTTCCTGCAACAACAATTGAAAGCACAAGAGCTATAATTATTCTTTTCAAATGCTTTCTTATGTATTCTTGATAGAGTCTAATTATAATTAGTTTTACTTCTTCAAATTTCATATTTAAAAATTTATTGTAATTATAGCGAAAAACAATATAAATCCAGAAATGTTATTAAATTTAAAAGCCTCCAGACACGATTTTGAATTACTCTTTTTGAATTTCATTATCTGAAATAATAAGCTTAAAAAAAACATTAAAATTAAAAAAGAAAAAATATTAACTCCAAGAAAGTCTTTAAATACAAATATTAGCGTGAATAAAGTTAGCAAATATGAAATAGTCACAAAAGTTTTAATATTTTTTTTGAATTTAATAGATGTAGATTTCAATCCTATAATTTCATCTTCAGACATATCTTGAACTCCATAAATCGTGTCATAACCCAATGTCCAAAATATGGCTGATATATAAAGTATAACTATTTCAACATTAATTTCGTTATTAATTGATGTCCAAGCCATTATTAATCCCCAATTAAATGTTAAACCTAGAAACAATTGTGGCCAATATGTAATTCTTTTCATGAATGGATATGCAAAAGCTAAAAACATTGATCCCATTCCCAGCATAATTGTAAGATTATTAAACTGTATTAAAATTAAAAAAGCTAAAATGCAAAGTACAAAAACATAAAAGAGTGAACTTTTAACTGTAATTTTTCCTGACGTGATTGGTCTTTTTTTTGTTCTTTCAACTTTATTATCAAAGTCTTTGTCCACTATATCATTGAAAATACAACCTGCACTTCTCATAAGAACTGATCCAAGAAAAAAAAGAATTAAATAATAAATAAATAAATTTAAATTTTGATTAAAATGATATGCATAAGCTAATCCCCAAGAGCAAGGCCAGAATAAAAGCATAAATCCTATGGGTTTATTTAATCTGGATAATTCTACAAAAATTTTTAATTGGTTCATGAAATATTACTTGTAAATATCAAACACTATCTACATAATCAATTTGATTCGATATGGATATAGATTACACAGTAGCAGCTTTAATGTTTCCTGCTATACCTTTGATGATGACAATGTATAGTAATCGTTTTCACACTTTAAGTGCATTAATTAGACAACTTCATGATAAATATACTTTTGAAAAAAAAGTTCCACCAGAATTAGAAAAACAACTTCATGTTTTAAATAAAAGAACTAACTATCTTAAATATGTAATGGGTTTTTCATCTTTTGGATTTCTTTTTAATATGCTTACAGTGTTACTTTTATATCTGGACTTAACATTCTATGCTAGGCTTAGTTTTGCGTTTTGCTGTGTATGTATGATAATTTCAATTTTTTTATTTTTACAGGAAGTTAGAATGTCCAATGAAGCATTGAAATACCACCTCAGCGATATGGACTCTATGAAAAAAGATTTATAGATCAACCCTCTAAAAGTTTTTTTTTAAAAAGTGATATTCCTTGATTGATTTTATATTTGTAGGACTCCTCAAAAGTATTTAATTGCCATCCTTGCATTCTTGATTTAATTTTTCTGAGGTTTTCTAACTTCCACTCTTCAGTAGTGCTTTCATTTTTCCATTGTTTTTTTTCTTCATCGGTTCTTGCGCACCCATAGCAGTAACCAGTAACAGGGTCAGTTTTACAAATACTGATACAAGGAGAGATTATTTTTTTTTTCATTAAGGAATTAAAATCGCTGGGCCAATTAATTTTCTTGCCTCTAGATCAGCATGTGCATCTTTAGCGTCTGCAAGTTTATATTTTTTCGAAATTCTAATTTTTATTTTTCCAAATTTTACCTTTTCAAAAATTTGATCAGCTCCAGCTTGAAGTTCTTTTCTATTACTAAAATATTGACCTATTGAAGGTCTTGTTAAGTATAGACCTTTGGGTTGTATTTCTTTTGGAACATTCACAGGATCTAAGGGGCCAGACGCATTTCCAAAACTTATCATCATGCCTCTTGTTGAAAGACATTCTAATGACCCATGAAATGTTTTCTTTCCTACACCATCAAAAACTGCGGGCACTCCTTTATTATTTGTAATTTTCATAACCTCTTTTGCAAAATTATCTTTCGTATAATTAATAACATGAGAGTAACCATTTTCTTCAGCTATTTTGATTTTATTATCTGATCCGACTGTTCCAATGACTTTCGCTCCAATACTATTAGCCCATTGTGCAAAAATTTGACCAACTCCTCCAGCAGCTGCATGGAAAAGTACTGTTTCACCAGCTTTAATCTTGTAGGTTTTAGAAAGTAAATAATTCGTAGTTAAACCTTTTGTCATTAGAGTAGCAGCCAATTCATGTGAAATCCCATCAGGAACTTTAACAGCTATCTTTGCTGGAATAACTCTTTGTTGAGCATAAGCTCCTAAAGGAACAGAGGCGTAAGCAACGTTATCGCCCTTATTAAATTCAGTAACATTTGAACCAACTTCATTAATTTTTCCAGCAGCTTCTAAACCAATTCCACTTGGTAACTTAATGGGGTACAAACCAGATCTATGATAAGTATCAATATAATTTAGACCAATCGCGTGATTAGTAACTTTAATTTCATCTGGTCCTGGAGAGCCAACATTTACATCTTGAAGTTCTAATACCTCAGGACCTCCACTCTTTTTAATTATAATAGATTTTGGCATTTTTACGGAAACGTACTTTAACTTTTAATATTTAGCAAATGTTCCGTTATTATAATCTTGAATAGCCTCAAGTATTTCAGCTTTTGTATTCATTACAAATGGTCCGCCTCTTGCAATAGGTTCACCAATCGGCTTACCAGCTATAAATAAAAACTCAGATTTTTTGCTTGCTTTAATTTTTAATTTAGTGCCCCTCTGTAATAATATTAAGTTTGAGTCAGCTGTTTTATTGTGGCTTTTTTCTCCTATGTTTAATTCTCCCTTTAACAGGTATACAAAAGAATTGTGTCCTGAAGGTACATCACAATTAAATTCTTTTCCTTCATTTAAAATTACATGAAAATAGATAGGATCAACGTTATGATTTTTTTCTGGTCCTTCAGCTTCTTTATATTTGCCTGCAATTACTTTTACAATTTTCTCATTATCTTTGTGTTCTCCAAGTTCATTTCCTTTGATGTAAAGGTATTCTGGCTTATTCTTTTTCATTTTAGCCGGCATGTTTATCCAAAGTTGAAAGCCTAATAATTTACCTTCTTTCATAGCAGGCATTTCGGAATGAATAATTCCTCTTCCAGTTTTCATCCATTGTACATCTCCAGATGACATAATACCTTTAGCTCCAGTACTATCTTGGTGTTCAAACTCTCCGTTTAACATGTAGGTTACTGTTTCTATTCCTCTATGTGGATGAGGAGGAAAGCCAGCCACATAATCATCTTTATTTTCAGAACCAAATTCATCAAGCATTAAGAATGGATCGATATAATCTGCTTCTGGGGTTCCTATGCTTCTTTTTAATTTTACTCCTGCACCATCTGAGGCGTTTAAGGCTTTAATAATTTTTTTTACTTCAATTAGAGTCATATAAACATTTATAATAAAACTTTAAACTATATCAAGTAGCTGCGTTAAATTGCTGATTTCATTTTTTGGTTGAAAATCGAGGATATCGAATATCGATTTATGTCTATTAACCCAAATGGAATTATATCCAAAGTTTCCACCCCCCGATACATCCCATGTATTCGCGCTTAAAAAAGTAATTTCATCAGATTTAATTTTATATTTTTTAATTGGTAGTTCATAAACTCTTGGGTCAGGTTTATAAATTTTCACTTCTTCAATAGAAAAAAGATCATCAAATAAATTATTTAACTTATTACTTTCAACTAGTTCATTTAGAAGATCGTGTGTTCCGTTAGAAAGTATTGCAAGTTTGAAATTTTTCTTTTTTAAATCTTCCAATACTCCTTTTACTTCGGGATAAGGAGATAAAATTTTGTAAAGACTAAGCAACTCATTTTTCATATTTTTATCAATATTGAAAACTTTCATTGATTTTTCCAAACTGTCCTCAGTAACATCCCAAAAATTTTTATGTCTTTTCATTAAACTTCTAAGCCAAGTATATTCAAGCTGAGTAGTTCTCCAAAAATTTGCAAATGTTTCCCACTTAGCTCCAATTTTATCTTTGCATTTTTTAGCAGCTGAATTTACATCGAACAATGTACCGTAAGCATCGAACACTACTGCCTTTGTTTTCATCATTTATTAAATGTTATGTGAACCATCGCATAATGGTTGATCATTTGTTTGTTTGCATGAGCAGAAAAAAACTTTTTTAGATTGATCAGCTAAATATTTTAAAGGCACAAATTCAGTACCTTTATGTGAACCGTCACAAAAAGGTTGCTTAGAACTAATTCCACAACTACACCAAAAATAAGATTTTCCCTCTATTACATCAATACCTATTGGGGAATCTCCAGCTCTTTTTCCTTTTTCCATCAAAGCTCCTTTATATCCTCAAAATTTGTTTATATTATAGATATTAATGAATATTAGATTATATCATCCAGACAGTATACTAGAAAATAATACAAGTTTGTTAAGTAAAGAACACACTCATTATATTGTCAATGTAATGCGACTTAAAAGAGGCTCAAACTTAAATTTTTTTAATAAAAACGGAGAATGGAAAAGCGAAATAATTTTTTTAAACAAAGATAGAGTTGAAGTTAGGTTTTTAGAAAAAATCAGAGAAGCTAATAATTTATCTAAAACTGCACTAGCTATTTGTTTAGTAAAAAAAATTCCAATGGATAATATTTTACAAAAAGCTACCGAGCTCGGTATAAGTAAAATTATTCCAATAGTTTCAGAAAGAACAGAAGTTAAGGAATTAAATCTTGATAGAGCAAAAAAAATAGTTATCGAAGCGACTGAACAATCTAATCAACTTGTGCCACCAGAAATTGTAGATGTAATTAAATTGAAAGATTTTTTACAAACTTTTAATGAAAACTCAAAAATTTTATTTGCTGATGTTAATTCAAAAGAAAACTTAAAAACCGAAGATTTAAAAAATGTTAAATCCGTTTGTATATTAATTGGCCCTGAGGGTGATTTTTCTCCAGCAGAACGTGAGTTAATCCTACAAAATAGAGCTGTAAAACCTTTTACGTTATCTAGAAACATTCTAAGGTCCGATACTGCTGTAATAAGCGCGATTTCATTAGTAAATTTTGTCAATAACTTTCATCAATTGTCGCATTAATTGAAATTGTGAAATCATCTAAAAACTGTATAAAAACTCATGATTAAAAAAATTGCATTTACACTTTTCTTTGCATGGCCAACAGCGCTTTTTGCTAATGAGCCTAAGGACTGGCAATTAGGTTTTCAAAAGTCAGCTTCAAAAAGTATGGACGATATTGTTTGGTTCCATGATTATATGCTAGTACCAATAATTACAGCTATAACAGCTTTTGTTTTATTTTTACTTTTATATGTCTGTGTAAGATACAGGGCTTCTAAGAATAAAGTGCCATCTACTACAAGTCATAATACATTAATCGAGGTTATTTGGACTTTAGCCCCTTGTTTGATTTTGATCGTTATGGCAGTACCCTCATTTAAAGTTTTATATTCACAAGATGAAATTCCTAAAGCAGACGTTACCATTAAAGCTATAGGATATCAGTGGTATTGGGGTTATGAATATCCAGATGAAAATATCATTTTCGATTCTTATATGATCGATGAAAAAGATTTAAAAGAAAATCAACCAAGATTATTAGCGGTCGACAATGCAGTTTACGTTCCAGTCAATAAAGTTGTAAAAGTTATGATAACCGCAAATGATGTTTTACACGCGTGGGCACTACCATCTTTTGGAGTAAAAAGAGATGCAATTCCTGGAAGAATAAATGAGACATGGTTTAAAGCTGACCGAACTGGAACTTTCTACGGCCAGTGTTCTGAGCTTTGTGGAATAAAACATGCTTTCATGCCAATAACAGTAAACGTTGTGTCTGAGGAAGAGTATAATAAATGGTTAGAAGAGGCTAAAGTTAAATTTGCCAAAAAAGAAATTAATAATAATATTAAAGTAGCAAAAAAAATTAAGGAGATAAAGTAATGTCAGCAACAACTGCAGAACACGAGCATCATCAAAATCCAACAGGTTGGAAAAGATGGGCTTACTCAACAAATCATAAAGATATAGGAACAATGTATCTTATTTTTGCAATTATCGCTGGGATAATTGGATCCGCTTTTTCAGTTTTAATGAGAATGGAACTAATGCATCCAGGTGACGGAATTCTTGGAGGTGATTATCATTTATATAACGTTTTGGTAACTGGTCATGGTTTAATCATGATTTTCTTTATGGTAATGCCAGCAATGATTGGTGGGTTTGGAAATTGGTTTGTTCCAATTATGATAGGAGCACCAGATATGGCATTCCCAAGGATGAATAATATCTCTTTTTGGCTATTACCAGTTGCCCTAATTTTATTGTTAGTATCAATTTTTGTTGATGGTCCTCCAGGTGCAAAAGGAGTTGGTGGTGGTTGGACAATTTATCCACCTTTATCTTCAAAAACTGGTCAGCCAGGTCCTGCGATGGATTTAGCTATTTTAAGTTTACATGTTGCCGGAGCTTCCTCAATTTTAGGAGCAATAAACTTTATCACGACAATTTTAAATATGAGAACTCCTGGCATGACTTTACACAAAATGCCATTATTCTCTTGGTCAATCTTAGTGACTGCATTTTTACTTTTACTATCATTACCAGTTTTAGCAGGAGCTATAACAATGCTTCTAACAGATAGAAATTTTGGAACTGCTTTTTTTGAAGCGCAAACAGGCGGAGATCCGGTTCTATTCCAACACTTATTTTGGTTTTTTGGACATCCAGAAGTATATATTTTAATTTTACCAGGATTTGGAATGATAAGTCATATTGTTTCAACTTTTTCAAGGAAGCCTGTGTTTGGTTATCTAGGAATGGCTTACGCGATGGTGGCTATTGGGGTAGTTGGCTTTGTTGTTTGGGCTCACCACATGTACACTGTTGGACTAGATACAGATACAAAGGCTTATTTCTTAGCGGCGACAATGATTATCGCAGTCCCAACTGGAATTAAGATTTTTTCTTGGATAGCAACAATGTGGGGTGGCTCGATAAGCTTTCAGACTCCTATGCTTTGGGCTATTGGCTTTATTTTCTTATTCACTTTAGGAGGAGTAACTGGAGTGGTTTTGGCAAATGCAGGTGTTGATACAGCACTTCACGATACATATTATGTTGTCGCGCATTTCCACTACGTATTATCAATGGGCGCTGTGTATGCAATCTTTGCAGGGTTTTATTATTGGTTTAGTAAAATGACAGGTTATGAATACTCAGAATTTTTGGGAAAACTACATTTTTGGCTGACGTTCATAGGGGTTAACTTAATATTCTTCCCACAACATTTCTTAGGATTAGCAGGAATGCCAAGAAGATACGCTGATTATCCAGACGCATTTGCTGGTTGGAACTATATATCTTCAATTGGTTCATACATATCTATTATCGGTTTAGCAGTATTTTTATTAAATCTATTGTACGCCTTTATGAAAAAGAAAAAAGCAGAACCAAATCCATGGGGAGAAGGAGCAACGACTTTAGAATGGACAGTGTCATCACCGCCACCATTCCATACTTTTGAAGAGCTACCTAAAGTAAAGTAAATTGAGCCAGATAAGTATAAAATCTAGAAACTCTAAACTCGGTTTAGCATTGGACCTAAGTTCATTTTTTAACTTAATGAAACCTAGGGTAATGTCTCTTGTCCTATTCACATGTATGGTAGGATTATTAATAGCACCGATTAATGTAGACTTCACATCTGCTTGTATTTCTCTCTTAGCTGTAGCTATTGGGTCTGGAGCTGCTGGAACTCTTAATATGTGGTATGAGTCAGACTTAGATGCCTTGATGAGCAGAACTTGTTTAAGACCAATCCCAACCGGAAAAGTAAAAAAAAATCAAGCTTTATATTTTGGTATATTTTTATCAGTTTTGTCAGTAAGCATAATTTATTTTTCAGCTAACTTAATTTCTGCAGTTTTATTAGCCTCAACAATTGCTTTTTATTTTTTTATTTATACGATTTGGTTAAAAAGGAAAACTCCACAAAATATTGTTATAGGTGGTGCAGCTGGAGCATTACCACCTGTTATTGGATGGACAATAGCAACCGGAAGTATCTCTGTTGAGCCACTAATTTTATTTTTAATTATTTTTCTATGGACACCATCACATTTTTGGGCGTTAAGTTTATATAAATCAAGTGATTATAAAAAAGCGAAAATTCCAATGCTCCCTATAATTTCTGGAACAAAAACAACAAAAGTAAATATACTTTTTTATGCTTTAATAATGCTACCTGCAATAACAGCACCTTACTTTTTAAATTTTGCTAGCGTATTTTATCTAGCCATATCTTCTATGATGTCTGCATACTATGTTTATTTATGTTTAAGATTATATAAATCTAAAATAGCAAGTATTTCAAATAAAATAGCGAGAAAAATTTTCATATACTCAATTTTTTATTTGTTTTTTATTTTCTTAATTTTATTAATTGATAATTTTTTAAAAATAATATGATGAATAAAAAGAAAAAAAACCTAATAACAGCTTTAATATTAATCTTATTTATGATTTTTTTATTTGTATTAACTTTCTATAATATTGGAATTTATAATCGAGAAATATAATGAATATAAGCAAAAAAAACTTAACACCTATCGCTTTAGTATCGATATTCTTACTAATGCTTGGATTGTCTTTTGCAGCAGTTCCTTTATATGATTTGTTTTGCAGAGTAACAGGATTCGGTGGAACTACTCAAATCGCTACTGACAAAGAAATTCCAAAAATTATAGTAAACCAGGACTATAAAATGAGATTTGATACAAACATTAATAGTACTTTAGATTGGAAATTTTATCCTGAGATGAATACTTTAAACTTAAAACCAGGTGAAGTTCATACAGTTAAATTTAACGTTGAAAATCCTAGTAACCAAATTTCCTCGGGGTCAGCAACATTTAATGTATCTCCATCACCTTTTGGTATTTATCTGAATAAGATAGGTTGTTTTTGTTTTGAAAAACAAACTTTACAACCAGGGGAAAAAAAAGAATTTGTATTAACATTTTTCTTGGATCCTAAAGTCGTTGATGATAATAAGACTAAAAATATGTCTGATGTAACTTTATCTTTTACTTTTTTTTCATCAGGCTATTACGAAAAGAATAACACATAATGTCAGCAGAAAAACCAAAACACGATTACCATTTAGTTGATCCAAGTCCTTGGCCGATCTATGTTTCATTCGCAACTTTAGTCTTAGCTTTTGGAGCAGTTTACTACTTTCACTCTAAAGCTCTTTGGTTATTATTGATTGGTTTTGCTTTAGTTGTTTATGGTGCATTTATGTGGTGGAGAGACGTTATAGAAGAAGCAGAACATCAAGGTCATCATACTCCTGTAGTTCAAATTGGACATAGGTATGGTATGACACTATTTATTGCATCTGAAGTAATGTTTTTTGTTGCATGGTTCTGGGCTTTCTTTAACGCAAGTTTATTTCCACCAGACTCTATAGGAGGTATATGGCCTCCAGCAGATATTAAAACTTTTGATCCTTGGGATATACCATTAATTAATACTCTAATTTTATTGTTATCAGGAACTACTGTCACTTGGGCGCATCATGCAATGTTAGAAAATGACAGAAAAGGATTAGTAAATGGTTTGATCGCAACTGTATTTTTAGGATTTATATTTTCTTGTTTTCAAGCTTACGAATATCATCATGCAACATTTACTTTAGATGGCGGAATTTATGGTTCCACATTTTATATGTCGACTGGTTTTCATGGCTTTCATGTAATTGTCGGAACAGTTTTTCTTGCAGTTTGTTTGTTTCGATCAATGAGAGGCCACTCGACGCCTCAACATCATTTTGGATTTGAAGCAGCAGCCTGGTACTGGCACTTTGTTGACGTAGTTTGGTTATTCTTATTTGCTGCGATCTATATTTGGGGAAGCTAATCTCAAATTGAAAAAAGCATTTTTATTTCAACTATTCGTAATTTTTTTTGTAACAGTATTTTGTGCTTTAGGAACATGGCAACTTTATAGATTGCAATGGAAGCTAGAACTTATAAGCGAAATTACTTTTGGATTAGACTCTAAACCAATAGAGTACTCTAATTCAATTAAGAAAAATTATCAGAGAGTAAGCGCTAAAGGAAAATTTAATTTTAATAAGCAAATTTACCTTTATAGCTTGAATGATAGTGGAAAACCTGGATATGATGTAGTCACTCCTTTTAGGACTGACAAAAATCAAAGTGTTTTAATTAATAGAGGATGGATTAAAAAAGAACTAAAAGATAGCGCAAGCATAAACTTCAAAGCAGAAACTGATAGTGAAATAATTGGTCTTTTAAGAGAAATTTATAAACCAAGTATATTTAAACCAGATAATGATATTTCAAATAATATTTGGTTTTCATTAAATTTAGAAGATCTAAAAGAAGCTACGGGAGAGCAATTTAATGAGTTTGTAATTTTTTTAGAGGACAATAAGGCCAAGACACCACTTCCTAAAAAGATAAGTATAGATGTGCCAAATAATCACCTTAAATATGCTATAACATGGTATGCAATATCAATCTCAATAATTTTTTATTATTTATATTTTAGAAGAAAAAAATGAATTATTTTAGCACAAGAGATAAATCTTTAGAATTTAGCTTTAAAGATATTTTCTTAAGAGGACTTGCACCAGGTGGAGGGTTATTTTTGCCTGCTGAAATAAAGAAGTATAGTCAAGAAGAACTTAATAATTTAAATCAACTAAATTATAACGAACTTGCTACAGAAATTATCTTTAATTTCTGTTCAGGTGAAATTAAAAAAGAAGAACTTAGCTCACTGATACAAAAATCTTATAGTAGTTTTAAAGATAAAGAAGTCGTGAATATAAAAAAAATTGGAAATATAAATCTTCTCGAACTTTATCATGGACCCACTTTAGCTTTTAAAGACATTGCAATGCAGGTAATTGGTAACATGTATGACCATTTAGAAGTCGCTAAAGATAAAACTGTAAATGTCATAGTTGCTACATCAGGAGACACTGGTTCAGCGGCTATAGCCGCATTAAGCAATAGAAAAAATATAAATCTTTTTGTACTGCATCCGCATAATAAGATTTCAAATATTCAAAGAAAAATAATGACAACAATTGGTGGAGCTAATATTTATAATATAGCTATCGAGGGTTCATTTGATGATTGTCAAAAAATTGTAAAAGAGCTTTTTAATGAAAATAGTTTTAGATCAAAAATAAATATGTCAGGCGTAAATTCTATCAATTGGGCGAGAATTGTTTGTCAAATTGTTTATTATTTTTATTCTTTCTTTAGATTAAAAAAAAACAATATAAGCTTTTCAGTACCAACTGGTAATTTTGGAGATATCTATGCTGGATACGTTGCAAAAAAAATGGGTTTACCAATTAATAAACTTATAGTCGCTACAAATAAAAATGATATTTTACAAAGAGTTATTAATACAGGTGAATATAAACCTGATAAAGTGAAAGCAACCATTACACCAAGTATGGATATACAAGTTGCAAGTAATTTTGAGAGGCTGCTTTATTATATATTAGATGAAAACGATAGTAAGGTAGGGTCATTAATGAATGATCTATCATCAAAAAGTTTATTCAATTTAGACAAAAAAGAAATCAATAAGATTAAAAAGGATTTTGAAGCAGTAAAAGTTACTGATGATGAGACAGTATCTATAATTAATGAAATTTATAAAGAGCATCAATTTATAATTGATCCTCATACTGCTACTGGAGTAGGAGCAGCAAAAAGTTTTAAAAATTTAGGAGATATAGTTGTTCTTGGTACAGCTCATCCTTACAAGTTTAACGATACAATTAAAAAAGCTATAGGAAAAAATTTAGATTCACCTGAGCATTTAAAATTGAATATAGATAAAAAGGAAACATTTGATATTATCAGGAATTCAAACTCAGAAGTAAAAAATTATATTTTGGGTAAAATTCAATGAGAATAAAAATAGGAGACAAACTACCTAATTCGGAGTTATTTTATCTTGACCAAAATAATGATGTAAAAAAAATTGATATTTTAGATCTTTGTAAAAGTAAGACTATTATTTTAGGTATGCCTGGAGCTTTTACTAAAACTTGCTCAGCTCTTCATCTTCCTGGGTATATAAAAAATTACGACTTAGCTACTCAAAAAGGAATTACAAAAATTATATGCATCGCTGTAAATGATCCCAATGTTATGAAGGCTTGGGGTGAACACCAAAAGACTGGCAGTAAAATTTTTATGGTTGGTGATCCCTTTCTTAAATTTACAAAAGCTATTGGAGCAGAAGTAGATAAATCCGAAAAAGGATTAGGAATTAGATCAAATAGATACACTATGCTTGTGGAGAATGGCGAAGTTAAAAAAGTAGAGGAAGAAAAAGAGACAGCTACTTGTGAATTATCTTCAGCTGAAAGCTTTTTAAAATCTATTTAGTGTTTGAAACTGCTAATTCATCAACAAGATTATTATATTTGTTGCCTGCGTGAGCCTTAACCCATTTCCAATTAACTTTATGTTTTAGACAAGCATTATCCAATTTAATCCAAAGATCTTTATTTTTAACTGGTTTCTTGTTTGAATTTTTCCAATTATTAATTTTCCAGTTTTTAATCCAATCAGTTATTCCATCCTTTACGTATTTTGAATCTGTAAAAATTGTAATATCTGATTTCTTTTTTATTTTTTTTAATGCCATAATTGGAGCCAATAATTCCATCCTATTGTTAGTTGTATTATTTTCACTTCCCGAGATACTTGATTGATTAGAATTGTTATCTAATATGATGGCTGCCCAACCTCCTTTTCCAGGATTACCTGAGCAAGCACCATCAGTATAAATTTTTAATTTCATTAAAAAAAATAATCCTCATAATTTTTTGCATTTTTGTGGAATTCAAGTCTTTTTAAATATTCTATTGGATCTTTTATTTTCACTAGTGCTCCTTCAACTGTATTTATTGCATCAAAAACTCTTGTAAGTAAAAATCTCAATGCAGCACCTTGGGACAAAATTTTTATACTATTTTTCTCTTGATCAGATAATTTCCTTATTGATGAATATCCCTCAATAAATTTTTTTGCTTTTGTTACATTAAAACTTAGATTACTCTTTACGCCATCAAAACAAAGAGCATTAAAACATATTGCTATTTCCAGAGCATAATAATCATTACAGGAAAAAGTAAAATCTATTATCCCACTTACTTTATTATTTTCAAAAATAATATTATCTTTAAACAAGTCAGCATGAATAATTCCGGTAGGTAAATTTGAAGGCCAATTTTTTTCTATATCTTTAAGATTTACTTCAATTAAATTAGGAAGATCTTTATGAATTTTTATACATTTATCTTTTATATTTTCAAACATATTTCTCCAACTTTTAATTGAAAGTGCATTTTTTCTTTGAATTTTAAATTTAGAAGTTAACAAATGCAATCTTGCAGCTTCCTTCCCAATATCTTTACAATTCTCATTACTTAAATTTTCTTTTGATTTACCATTAATAAATGTCAGAATTGTAAGCTTTTTTCCTTTGAATGTTGAAATTGGGCTATTCTCTATATTTGTAAGAGGCATAGGACACTTAAAACCCGATTTGTTCAGTAGCGAAATTAATTCACAAAAGAAAGGGAGATCTTGCTCTTTTACTCTCTTTTCAAAAATAGTAAGTATATATTTTTTTTTATTTACAATAATTACATAATTAGTATTTTCTATTCCTTCTTCTATGGGAGCGAAAGTTTCTAAGTTTTTTAATTTATAAAGAGAAATAATTTCCTCTATTTCACTCTTTTTTAACTTTGTGTAAACAGCCATCAGTAAAGTTCTTTTGGTAATTTAAAAACGACCTTCTCTTCAGCAACCACAACTTCTTCTATAGATACTTTTCGATTAACTTTGATGTTATCAAGTAATGTTTGAACTAATTTCTCAGGAGCTGAAGCTCCAGAAGAAATTCCGATGGTACTTGAGTCATCTATTTCGTGGTACGGTATCTCTTTTTCAGAGTGCATTAAATGAGAATTATCGCAACCAGCTTTTTTTGCAACTTCAACTAATCTTACAGAATTGGATGAGTTTCGACTTCCAACTACAAAAAACATATCGCATTTGGAAGCTATTTCCTTAACAGCAGATTGTCTATTAGTAGTTGCGTAACATATATCCTCTTTAATAGGACCTTTTATTTTAGGAAACTTGTTTTTAAGAGCTTCGATTATTTCAGCTGTATCATCTACTGACAGAGTTGTTTGAGTTATATATGCTAAAGGTTTTTTAAATTTATCCTTTTTTATTAGTTCCACATCATTTTTTGTTTCAATAAGTGTAATAGATCCTTTTGGAAGCTGACCCATTGTGCCAATAACTTCAGGGTGGTTTTTATGTCCAATTAATAATATTTCAAAACCATTTTTATTCAATTGCTCGGACTCTCTATGTACTTTAGAAACTAATGGACATGTTGCATCTACAAAGGATAAATTTTTTAGTTTAGCTTCTTTTGGAACTGACTTAGGAACTCCATGGGCTGAGAAAATTACAGGTCTACTTATGTCATCCACGTCAGATAATTCATCAACAAAAATTGCACCTTTCTCTTTAAGTTCTTCAACAACTTGCTTATTATGTACAATTTCATGACGAACGTATACCGGAGCGCCAAACTTTTTAATAGATTTTTCAACTATTTCAATTGCTCTTTTAACTCCAGCACAAAACCCTCTTGGTGACGCTAAATAAATTTTAAGTTCTTTTTTCATTTTTTTCTAAAAGATATTCTAACAATATATGCGGAAAAGTAAGTGACGCCAAACCAATAAATATGACCTTATAAATAGCCTCATCAAGCTCATAAAAATTATTTAAAAAATATATCGCAAATAAAAATATTACTGCTGTTACAAAAGTTAAAGGTATAGCTTTGCTTATAAATTTTTTAAGTCCTGGTTTGAATGATCTATCCAACTCAAAAATAAGAGTAATCGAATGCCTAATTGAGTGAAGAAAACAAAAATAAAGAGTGAAAGCTAAAATAGGCGACAAAAAAAGATTTAGTATGATTAAAGAAAAAAAGTCCATGATCATGACACCCTTTAGATTTGTGTCTTCTTTTTTTGAAATGTACATAGATGATAAAAAACCAAGAAATAACATTCCAATTAAAAATTCATTACTAAAAAAACCTGCTTCAAAAACTTTAAAATTTAGAGTCCTAAATATTTCATTAGTTTCTTCTCTCTTCAATAATAATGGAGCCATAATAACTGATGATCCTTTCAAGAAGAATAAACACTCAGATATGAAAAATTTTTTTCTAAAAAAAAATACTGTATCTTCTTTCCCAAAATGATAGGCGGCCACAATCAAAAAAAGTAATAAAATTGTATTAGGAAATATCAACCAGAATATTATTATAAATGATGAAATTAATACATAGGCAAGATAAAAGTTTACAATTTGCTTGTATCCAAATAATTTTAAAAGCTTTTTTCCTTTTATATTATCTAATGCACCGTGAGAAATTCCCAAGATTAAAATTAAAAATAAGCAAAATATGATCGGTTCAAAATTTAGCATTAGATAAAGAGGGCTTATCAAAATACAAAAATTAAAAAATATAATAGAGTGCTTAAAGTTAATATTTTCCATTAATTAAACAATGCTTTTAAAAAAATTAATTTTGGCATTTTACTAATAATATTTATGTCTTCAATAATATTACTTTTATTAGATAAAAATTTTATAATCGTATTTGAAGAAGTTTTAAACATATTAAAAAAAATTTTAGGCATCTTTTCGGGATGTTTTTCTAATACTCTTAGAAATACTTTATCTAAAAATTGATATTTCTTTCCTATGGAGAATATTTTTACTTTATTAATATTATCAATGTTATTTACAATATAACGACTATGTTCTTGAATGTTCAAAAAAGTGTAACCTGTACTTAACCGAGTCATCCCTCCAGCTGATCCAATATTAATTATTTTATTATTATTTTTTAACGATGGTGAAAAGAGTGGTATAGCTCCTTTTTCAGTAAAATTTATTTTATAGTTTTTTATACCCAAATTATTCTTAATATAATTTTCTAACTGAAGATCATAATCTCTTAGGCTTTGATCCTCTAAATCTGATAACCAGGTAGTTTCAATCAAAGCTTTATTTTTGCTGAAGGGTAATGTGTAGAAAAAATGTACATCTTTTTTCTGATCACAATTAAAATCCATTAAGTTAATTATTTCTTCATCAAAAATGTTCTTAGGTGTTTCTATCTCGATACCTTGAAAGTGTTGCCATAAAGCAGATTTATCCAGTTCTTTTTCAAAAATACTATTAAAAATTATTGAATTTTCTGAATTGACTTCGTTTAGATTTTTGAAATAACTAATATTGGAATTTACGGATAGTTTAGAATTTATTTTTTTATAAAATTTTCCACTATCAATACTTTGGTAAGGAAAATTTTTATTTGTTAGTTCATTAGAGTTTTCAGCAGTATTAATTGTAAAATTATTCCAACTTTTTATTACACAATCTTCAAAATTATGATCAAATACTTTCCAGAATGACCAAGTTTTATCTCTCTTATATTCTCCACGGGTTTCAATTATTGCTAAAGTTTTCTCCTTTAACTTATCATTTATTTCAAGCTCATAGGCCAAAGATAAACCCGCACACCCACCCCCAACAATAATATAATCAAATTCTTTCATTCAAATTAATCTCTTGTTCTAAAATATTATGATTTAATTGATTGTCGTAATTTAAATTTTTTATGAATAATAGCTTGATAAAGTCAATAATAGATAAAAAAGTCTGAATTACTTTTTCAAATACTGGGACATAGATTTTGCCGGCTTTATTATAATTATATATATTATTTTGGTTGAGAATGTAGTCACCTATTTTTCTATAAACACGTCTTGCGACAATAACTGAAAATCTAGATTTAATTGGTATACTGCTAATAGATGCAAATGATTTTTCGTAAAATGTTTGAGATTCATTTATAATTGCTCGAATTGATGAAAAATCGTGTTTAATATATTGTCTGTTTCTTGCTTTATCTTCACAAACATCTCTAGCAATATTAGTAAGTTGCATGGCTATCCCTAAATCAATCGCGCCTTTTAGAGCCTCTTTATCTTTTACTCTCATTATTTTTGACATCATCAATCCGACTGTTCCTGCTACTCTATAAGAGTAAACAAGCAATTCTTTTTTTGAATTAATCACTACTTTGTTCTCTAAGTCTGTTTCAACTCCATCAAATAAATCTATAATTATTTGTTTAGAAATATTTTCACTATCAATAACTGACCACATATCTTTTATAATTTGATTATCCAGATTTTTATCCTCAAAATCTCTTTTAAATTTTGAGAAAATTTCTTTCTTTATACTTAAATTGTTATCAGCATCAACGATGTCGTCTAATGTTCTACAGAAATTATATAAAGACGAACATTTGTCTAATATATTTCTCGAAAGAAAAAAACTCGCCCAATAAAAAGATTTAGCATGTTTTTTTAATAAATTATTTTTCATTAAAATAATTTGTCTAAAACTTTTGCTGATGAAAGAACACCAGGCATACCAGCGCCAGGATGAGTTCCTGCACCAACAAAGTATAAATTTTTATATATTTCAGATTGATTATGAAATCTAAAGTAAGCTGACTGAGAGAATTTTGGTTGAATTGAAAATCCAGATCCATAAAGAGTTGATAGATCTATTTCAAAGTAATCAGGAGTTAAATAAAAATCACTTACCACATTCTCTTTAATACCAGGTAAAACAGTTTTATCCATTTTATCTAAAACTAATTCCTTAAATTTATCACCTTCTGCGATCCAATTAACTTTAGACAAATTATTTGGGACTGGAACTAATACATAAAAAGCATCTTGGCCTTCCGGGGCCATATCAGGATCTGTTGCAGAAGGTCGATGTAAATAATAACTTATATCGTCAGAAAGAATTTTCTTTTCAAAGATTTTATTAAGATGCTTTTCATAATCTTCTCCAAAATAAATAGTGTGATGTGCAACATCCTTATATCTTTTTTTAGATCCAAAATAATAAACAAATAAACCCATTGAATAATCCATTCTTCTCATTTTTTGTTTAAATAAAAAATCATAATCCTCCTTAGATTTTATTAAGTTGTTATAAACATTTGGGGGATCGGAATTACAAATCACATAGTCACTATTAATTATTTTTGAATTATTAATTTTAACACCTTTAATCTTTTTGTTTTCTGTAAGTATTTCCGTAACTTCGGCATTTTTTATAATTTTTATATTTTCTTCAATCATGAGTTTTTCCAGAGCTTTAACAACACTTCCTGTTCCTCCCATTGAGTAATGAATACCCCATTTTTTTTCTAAAAATAAAATCAATGTATATATTGAAGTAGTGCTAAAAGGATTGCCTCCTACTAAAAGAGGATGCATACTAAATACTCTTCTTAATTTTTCATTAGATATATATTTTGAAACTAAACTATAAACAGACTTATAACTTTTTAATTTTAACAAAGAGGGAATTTGTTTCATCATAAAAAACAAATTATTAAAAGGTTTGTCAGATAAATCTGTAAAACCTTTGTCAAAGATTTTCTCAGTAAAATTTACTAAATTTCTGTATCCTTCGTAATCTGCTGAACTAAATTTTTTAACTTGCTGCTCCATAGATTTATCATCACCATTGTAGTCAAAAGTTTCACCATTACTGAATACAAATCTGTACCACAAATCTAAAGGTACTATTTTTACGTAGTCAGAAATATTTTTATTAAATAGTGAAAATAATTCTTCAAATAAGTATGGGGCAGTTATTACTGTTGGACCACCGTCATAAATAAACTGATCTTTTTTAAAAACTCTAGCTCGACCACCTAAATCTGGATGTTTTTCTACTAAAGTAACTTTATGGCCTTTGGCTTTTAATCTAAGCGCAGCGGCCAGTCCCCCAAAACCCGAACCAATAATAGTTGATTTTTTTGCCATAAGTTTATGGCCTATTCTAACTAGATTTCTTCTTAAGTGCTAATTTTGTTTCTTCAATACTGGAGCTATAAATCTTATCTAATTTACTTTTATCTAATGAGTTTTTAATGAGTTTTTCCACTGACTCTATAGCTATCTTAACAGAAGCGTTTTTTATGTCTTTTTCAGCTTGATTTTTAAGTTGTCTAATCCTCTCCTCAGCATTTTTTTTTCTATTTTCCATTAAGTTATGAAAATCTTTATTAATTCTTATAACATTTTTTTCTGCTTCATCGTTTGCTTTATCAAGCATTTGTTTAACTTCATTTTTTGAATTACTTATTTTTTTTTCGTGATCAATTAAAATATTTTTAGCATCTTCCTTAAGTTTCTCTGCCTCACTTATTTGATTTTTAATGTCTAAAATATTTTGCTCAAGAATTGTTTTAACTTTCTGAGGGATTTTAAAATAAATTAATATTCCGATAAAAATGAAAAAAGAAATTGTTACCCAGAAAGTTGCATCAAATGTCATAGATATTTACCAATATTTTTTTTTGAAATATCTTCTACTGCAGCTTTGATACTACTCTCATTTAATTTTTCACCTGAGATATTTTCAATTATATTAGCAGCAATATTTTCAGAAATTTTCTGAATTGAGGAAATAGAATTTTTTTTTAGTTCTGTAATATCCTTTTGTGCTTTTACTAACTCTTTTTCAATGTCTTTTTCAATCATATCTTTTTTGGATTGAATTTCTTTATCTAAAATATTTTTTGACTCAAAATGTATTTTAGAAACTTCTTTTTTTGCATTCTCTAAAATAATCTCATACTCTTTAAGTTTATCCTCAGACTGTTCTTTAAACTTATTCGCATTTTCTAAATCTTCTTTAATCTTATTTTCACGGTTATCTAAATTATCTTTAATTTTTGGTAAATAGAATTTTGATATTGAAATATAGAGAATTGTGAAAATTAAAATTAACCAGAAACCTTGAGATGCCCAATAAGTAGGATCAAGCTGAGGCATACCAGCCTCAGCTGCATACAAATCAGTATTTATAGCCGATAATGCTATAAACATAATTAAAAAACTTTTCATATTTAATTTACTAAAATGCAAATAAAATAATTAAAGCTACTACAAGTCCAAACAATCCAGTTGCTTCTGCTAAAGCAAATCCTAATAACAAGTTAGGGAATTGTTTTTGAGCTGCAGATGGATTTCTCATTGCTCCAGATAAATAGTTACCGAAAATAATTCCGATACCTACTCCAGCTCCAGCTAGTGCGATTGCAGCAAGGCCTGCTCCAATCATTTTTGCCGCTTCTAACTCCATTTTTCCTCCTTAGTTAATTAATGGTGTAAATTTAATGCATCGTTTAAATAAATGCAGGTTAATATTGCAAAAACATAAGCTTGTAAAAAAGCTACTAAAATTTCCAAACCTGTTAACGCAACTGAAAAACTAAGTGGTAACCATCCACCTAATACTCCTAAACTTACTACAAATCCGCCGAATACTTTTAACATTGTGTGACCGGCCATCATGTTCGCAAACAAACGCACAGATAAGCTTACTGGTCTACTTAAATAAGAAATAATTTCTATTACAGTGATTAATGGAAGTAAAACTGCTGGAACACCACTTGGAACAAAAATACTTAAATATTTGAAACCATGTTTTAAAAAACCTATGATTGTTACAGCGATGAAAACAAACAAAGCCATAATAAGTGTAACTATTATGTGACTTGTTACTGTAAAAGAATAAGGCAACATTCCTACCATGTTACAAAATAAAACAAACATGAATAAACTAAATATAAAAGGAAAATATGGTTTAGCTTTAGACCCTGCAGTATCACTTATCATTTTTGCTACAAATGTATAAAACATTTCAGCTATTAGTTGAATTTTATTAGGAATAATCTTTTTTTCTTTTGATCCTAAAAAAAGGAACAATAGAATTACAGAGGCGCTGATTACCATAAATAAACTTGCGTTCGTAAAAGACAAATCTATCCCCGCGATTTTAATCTCTGGTCCAATTTTATGGACTGTGAATTGTTGCATTGGATTGCTTGCCATATAAACCTTTAATTCTCTTTTTGCATTCTTTTAGCAGCTCGTATTACATTTAGTATGCCTGCAGCAGCTCCCAAAAAAAAGAAAGTTATTATTAACCAGGGTTTAGTATCAAACCAGCTATCTAAAATAAACCCAATTATTGTCCCAACTGCTACTGCAGCAACAAGTTCTGTGCCTAATTTAAAGGCGTTACCCATAAATGAACCTTTTTTTTCATCTAAGTCCTGTACTTCTTTTTTTATTTTCGATTTTGCAATTTTTAGGCGAGTTTTGAAGTCTTCAGGAATTGTCATTATTGTAATTACGCCACTAACTCTTCCGCTCTTTGTAAATCAACTGAAACTAGTTGGCTAACACCTTGTTCGGCCATAGTAACTCCATAAAGCCTATCCATTTTTGACATTGTTAGAGCATGGTGAGTGATTATTATAAATTTTGTATTGGTAATTTTTGTCAACTCATCTAATAAATTACAGAATCTTGTAACATTTGCATCGTCCAAGGGCGCATCTACTTCATCTAAAACGCATATCGGTGAAGGATTTACCAGAAATACCGCGAAAACAAGGGACAAAGCTGTTAAAGCTTGTTCTCCTCC